>JAACDD010000134.1 GCA_009937085.1 Bacteroidota bacterium | reverse complement strand
CGATTGGAATGCTAGCCCACAAGCTTCTCCCAACGCGAATGCATCCTTGATTTTTGAACGATTTAAAACGTATTTGAGTAATGTGTACGCAAATTATGGCTTACCGATTTGGATTACGGAATTTAACGCCAACAAATACCGAACTCAAGCGGTAAATCAGGCATTTATGGAACTAGCAATCCCATATCTTGAAAGCTTAGCTTATGTAGAACGATATGCATGGTTTGAGCCGTTACCTCCCGATGGCCAAATTGGAAATGGGGAGTTTTACGATTCCGCAGGGGCATTTACCCAACTCGGTACATTTTACAGCACCTATCAATCTGGGGCTTCTATACCAGAAGAACACTATGCTGGCCCCGATAATTTAGACAATAGTACAGCTGAAAATCAATACGATTATGTGTGTAACACATCAAACTTACTATCTGCCTCCAACACAATAATTCGGCAACAATCTAATATTCAAATAGTACCAAACCCTGCTACAAATCACATTCGACTGATTATACAAGAGCCAATTGAAATGGTTTATATTTACAATATTAACGGAGCTCTTATTAGAAAACACATGTCAAACAAAAAGATTAATGTGTCCTCGCTTAAGCCAGGTATTTATTTTCTAAATACAAATGGTCATTATGCGAAGTTTATAAAAAATTAAGAAGTAAAACCTAGAATTTAGATGCACCTATTAAAATATATTTTACCCTTTTTACTGTCAGTTAATCCGGCTTTTATACACGCTACAGATCCTCCTGAAAAAATGAATGTATTGTTTATCATCACGGATGATTTAAACTGTGCGATTGGCGCGTATGGAGATCCCTTGGCGCATACACCAAATATTGACAAGCTCGCAAAAAAAGGAGTTGTGTTTACAAATGCACACGTTCAATATCCGCTTTGCGGGCCTTCTCGAGTTTCAATCATGACAGGCTTATACCCCGATCAGACAAAATCAAAAGAACTTCGCTTATATGTTAGGCAAACAATTCCCGATGTTGAGACGCTGGGGCAAAAGTTTAGAAAAGAAAATTATCATTCCGTTCGAGTAGGAAAAGTCTATCATTACCATAATCCTAGAGATATTGGCACTGCCGGGAACGATGATTCATATTCTTGGGATCGAACTGTTAACCCATATGGGCGTGATAAAATTGATGAGTACAAGATTGATGCTTTAAAGTATGATTGGAACGGCGGAACGCTAAGTTGGCTTGAGGCTGACGGAACGGACGAGGAGCAGACAGACGGCATAGGTGCCACTGAAACTATGGGTTTTTTGGATGAATTTGCTTCAAGTGGAGAGAATTTCTTTTTGGCATATGGTCTTTATCGCCCACATGTTCCTTTTGTAGCTCCTAAGCCTTATTTTGATTTGTATAGGTATAGTGATTTTTCTGTACCCATAAGTGATAATGCTTACCTCAAAACCATCCCAAGTCCTGCTGCAATTTCTCTGCGAAGTAAAAAAGAACAGATTAATATCAAAAGTGAACAAGCAAAGTATATTAAACGTGCCTATTACGCAACAACCAGTTTTGTTGATGCGCAAATTGGGCGTGTACTCAACAAACTTGAAGAAACAGGTTTAGATAAAAATACAATAGTAGTATTTACTTCAGATCATGGATATCATTTGGGTGAACACGGGCACTGGCAAAAGCAAACCTTGTTTAATGACGCCACACGTGTTCCGCTAATTATTTTGTTGCCCGGAAACAGCGTATCAAATCGACGTATAGACGACCCTGTTGAGCTAGTTGATATTTTTCCAACATTGATGGAATTATTACGAATGGAAACCCCTGCATTTGTTTCTGGAAAAAGTCTTCATTCCTATATGCAAGGTAGCAATAAACCCGTTCGACTAAGTGCATTGACAGAACTCCAAGTAAATACGCCTAATGGTCTTGCACAAGGTTATTCAATTAAAACCAAGCGTTTCAGATTTACCCAATGGAAATACGCAGGTAAGACGGAATATGAGCTTTATGATCACAAATTTGATAAGAGCGAGCTCAAAAACATCAATAATGAGAAAGCCTATGCTGCCATTCGTGATTCTCTTCAAAAGGTGTTATCACAACGTGTCATTGATGCGAATCGATATCCCTCTGGGCTAGGCCGTCAAATTGAAAATACAGCGCCTTGGTTTGAGCCTAAACGAATGCCCTTCAGGAAAATCAATTGAACACAAAAAAAGCCTTAAGAACATACAGGCTTTTTTAGTGACCTCGGCAGGATTACTTTGTGATCCTGACAAAGCTCCGCTTTGAAAATAGTCCAAACAAAAAAACGCTCAAGCAAGCTTGGCGTTTTTTCTTAT
>JAACDD010000133.1 GCA_009937085.1 Bacteroidota bacterium | reverse complement strand
CGAACCCGCGTCCCTCGTGCTTTCATACGTGGCATCTTGTTGTTCTTCAGTCATATGCTAATTTGTATAAATTAGCGCAGAGATAAAAACAACAGGTTTTAAGCACTCTTTTGGGCAATAATCGGGCAATAATTTAGAGCGGGGCGGGGGTTCGCTTGGCTGGTCTCTTGATGGTGTATATACATCAAGTGCCTCAGAAAAAAAAATAGCCTTGAATGGTTACCTACCTATATTTGCATATACACAATGTTTCTTCGTTTTTTAGCCTTTTTTTTGTATTCTTTAATTCATCTTTCTGCTCAAGATGTTACAGTAAATATAACAGTAGGAAAAGATGGCGTTGAACGTAAATATTACCATCTCAAATACGCCCTTACACGAGAAAATAGTACTTTAGTAACCCCTAAAGAGTGGTTACGGTGTAAATATGCTATTCTTTGGGATGAACCCATTAACCCAAAGGGTTGTTGGTGCAGAGAGCCTTGCTGGGACGGTAGTGGCGGATTTGTGATTTATATAAAAAAGGATGTATTTCCGATACCAGCAGATTGTAATTCAGATTGGTTATTACTGAGAATGAATGCTAATCGTACTCCAAGTGTTTACGAGAGTAGCGAGGCAGATCTTGAACATGCGCTTCAAACAAAAAATGATTTGTGGCGAAAAATTACCGCCCTTCATGAGGGAAATATTGAGCGATTAGAAATAGTCCTTGAGCTAAACCCCTACGTTACCATTTTATCGGAAATGCCACTTAAATTGAAATTGGATCAATGTAACCTGTATTTTCGCACAGCAAACAATGCTTATGTTAACCATACTAATAAAGTTAACATAAATTAACTCCTTTTCTGTAAGTACATCTACTTCAGTATATTATAAGTATTGCTTTTCTATTTAAACAGAGGGGTAAGGGGTATGCTTTGGTTTTACGCTCACACCCGAGCAGATTAGAAAGCAACGTAAGGCATTATACAAATTGGCGTTATTGGGAATGTGTTGGCTGAAGTTAAAAAATGTTGCTCCTACGATTGGAGGGTGACTTTAATGGTCTATGAAAATGATTCAGCGCATCCTCATCGCAGCAGGCCTGCTGGTTGCTTCCACTGTTTCAGCAGCAATCAACATTTAGCCCTCTCCCCTGACGAATACTGCCACCCAAAAGCAAACTCCTGGCAGTAAGTCTTAACTTAATTTCCCTATGTCAAATTTTCGTATTATAACTTCAATTCTCGCATCTGCATTTCTTACTTCTCTAAGCGCAATTGATTTCCAGAAGGTCTACTTTCAAGCACTTGCGATAGAGAACCAACCCATCGTTGATGCAGTGGACAAGATAAACAAAATTCATCAGAGCCAAAATGCCGACAATATAGAATTCAAGATTCTAATTGAAGATCCGCTTAATATGGATGCGGAAGTTTCTTTAATCCTGACTAATGCTACTCTCTCCAGCACGTTAGATTTGATGCTTAGCGGCACAGGCTACCACTATATCGTACAAGGAAAATTCATCATCATTCTAAATCAGGACAATCCTTTTCAAGCTAAAAACGTTTTAGAAGATTCAGATGAAACAAGTATTCGCAACTCCGTGTGCAGTATCGAAGTCAATCCGTCTTACAACGAAGTGATGCCCTACGAAGCACAATCCAGTGCTAGCGGTTTTCTCTGTAAGATTAATGGTACTAAATTTTTTGTGACCAATATCCATGTCATTGCTGATGCGAACTCACTTAAAGACATCACAGTAAAAACCAGAGACAACACAGAAGTAAAACTTACAGACGGCTTTGTAGCACAAGACCGCGATTTATGCATCTTTAGGCACAAAGACGATCCGAAACTCACACACCTTGACATCTCAACTGCCGTATCGAGCAGGCAATCCAAAACCCCAATCTACGTATTAGGATACCCATTGGGAGGTGGGACGATGGTGAAAACTGAAGGTACTCTCAAGGGAGTGGGAAATAGTCTGGTAGAAATTGATTGCGCTGCTTTTAAGGGCAATAGCGGCGGCCCTGTCTTAGATGCTATCACTAATGAAGTCATAGGAGTCCTAACGAAGGCTGAAATCGTCTCAGAAGATCCGTTTACAAAGATTGTAAGAGATAAACTCGGCAACCCCTTCAAAAGTGGTTTGAGAATCCATGCGACCAGACTGGATACGGTGGATACACCGTCTTGGGAAAAGCTGTTTTTCTCAATCTGGGAAGAGGAGAAAAATCGACTATGGCAGCATTATAATACAATCGTCGCTGTTGGTGAAATTGTATCTAGTAAAAGAGTCTTAGTCAACGAGAAAACACAGCTAGACCCTGATGTATGGCGCATGTCCAAAAATTACTTAATAACTTCCAGATCGCCAGGAACGGACAAATATAGAATTAATTATCTTAGAGAATCCTTTGTCAGAGGAATGGAAGGACTGATCAGACCCATTAGCGGCTCTAAATGGCTTCAGATCAGTAAACCTTGGAGATACAGATGGTTTGTCTCTAGGGATTCAGGTATCATAAATGGAGTTGTCGTAGATGATATTAAGCAGTATTATCGGATAATGCACAATAATTGGCAATCTGTCGTTAAGGGATGGGAATTGGAAGTCCTTTAGCCCGGCAAAAGATGAATACGAGCAGTTTTGACAAAACGCTTACCTAACCACGCTCCTTTACTCTCCCCTTAAATAGAAACGCAAAGGGCTTCTAGGGACTCCTAGGTTAGAATCCTTGTGCAAGGACGGGGCGGGGGTTCGCTTGGCTGGTCTCTTGATGATGAGTATATACATCAAGTGCCTTAGAAAAAATTACTAAAAGTATTTCTCGTAAATAAATAATTTTACATTCACGATGCACAAACTGCTGTAAATATGCTTAATTGATAAATTATAAATAAATTTGAAGACTCAACTATAATCACAATCCGATGAAAAATTTTAAAGTAGCACTCTTTATTTCAATTATCTCTGTATTGTTTACTGGTTGCGCCACGAATATTGGAAATAGAAACACTACCGATATCGGCAGATTTATGAACTTGGAAAGAAATTCATCTACAAAGAATGATGTCTATGCAGAGTTTGGGCAACCGCACGACGTTAACTGGATAGCAAATGACGAAAGCTTTTGGACGTATTATTATACAAAAATGCAAATGAGTGGTGCAACATTCGTACCCTTCATCGGACTGGTAGCAGGTGGACATAACACTGATACAACAATCACAGATTTCTACTTCGATTCAAATAACGTATATATAAAAACATCGAGCCAGAATTTCACGAAGTATGTAAATCAATGGGTTGGACTCTCTAAGGCTGTTCATGAATTGGCTACTGATACAAAGGATGAGCGAGTTGCAACTGAGATGGACAAACTTGGTCTCCCTTTTGATCCAAAGATTGCAGCGGGGGTCAGAGATATAGGTGCCGTGGCAGAATGAAAACTATAACTGCAATCGTTTTTTTTACTATAATATCAATTGTATTATCAAGTTGTGCATCAATCTCAAATGGAACGCTAGAAGGGTCCGACATATTTTTTTTCACGTCCAGTCCTAGTGGTGCGGTAATAACCATCAACAATACACCTTATGGAAAGACGCCATGCCGAATACAGCTTAGTCAAAGAGAGCATTTTGAAAAAATCGTAGTAAAAAAAGAAGGCTACAAGCCTGTTGTAGCAAATATTAGAAGAGACTTTAACGCAGCTGTAATTGGAAATGTTATCGCTGGCGGTGTAATAGGAGGCGTTATAGATGTTTTGAACGGCAGTATAGTTTCGAGTGATCAAATGGTTCACATTACTCTAACAGAAAAAATTATGCCTTAAATAATACCGCGGCGAAGATGTGGCACAAAATTAGACTGTTAATAGTTATTAGCCTTATTTTAAAGGGTTAAAATGGTGGAGGTGGCGGGAGTCGAAATCGCACCCTGAAAAATAATGTAATCTGTAAGTGTATCTAATACAGTATATTATAAGTAT
>JAACDD010000132.1 GCA_009937085.1 Bacteroidota bacterium | reverse complement strand
GTAGCGGGAGCAGGACTCGAACCTGCGACCTTCGGGTTATGAGCCCGACGAGCTACCTACTGCTCTATCCCGCGATATGAAATGCAAAAGTACAAAACTTCCCTGATATAGCAATACCTCTACTGCAATCATTACCTTTGCAATATGCATAAAGCGGGTTTTGTAAATATTATTGGAAGTCCTAATGTGGGAAAGTCTACCTTGACTAACGCCATCTTGGGTGAAAAACTTGCCATTACTACTGCCAAAGCGCAAACAACCCGACACAGAATTTTGGGTATGCGCAACACAGAAGAATATCAACTCATACTTTCCGATACGCCTGGTATTATAGATCCGGCTTATAAATTGCAAGAAAGCATGATGGAAGCCGTCCAAACTGTTTTTGACGATGCAGATGTGTTGGTGTATATGGTGGAAATTGGAGAAAAAAAGGGCAAGAGTGAAGCAGTTATCTCAAGGTTGGCTAAAACCAATAAACCCGTTATCCTTGCGATTAATAAAATTGATACGGGGAATCAAACACTTCTTGATGAAACCATTAATGCGTGGAAAACACAACTGCCCAATGCAGCTATTTGGAGTATCTCTGCACTCGAAAAATTTCAAATTGAAGCACTTCTAGATAATATTGTGGAAATGCTTCCTGAACATCCACCCTATTATCCAAAAGACCAACTTACGGATAGGTCCGAGCGTTTTGTGGTTAATGAAGTGATCCGTGAGAAGATTTTGCTCTCCTACGACAAAGAAATCCCATACGCTGTGGAGGTCGAAACAGAGGCGTTTAAAGTAGAAGAAAGCATTATCAAAATTAGCTCCATTATTTATGTAGAACGTTCATCGCAAAAAGGCATATTGATAGGGCACAAAGGCGCGGCTCTCAAAAAAGTAGGTACGCTTGCCAGAAAAGATTTACAGCGATTTTTTGATAAGAAAATTCACCTTGAGCTTTTTGTAAAAGTCAGTAAAGATTGGCGATCAAATACCAATGCATTAAAACGTTTTGGGTATTGACCTTAGACTAAGTTACCTTTGCACAAATTATTATGAGAAACCTAGTAGCTATTGTTGGTAGACCGAATGTGGGCAAGTCTACGTTATTTAACAGATTAGTACAACGCAGAGAAGCGATTGTAGACCCAACAAGTGGCGTTACCCGCGACAGGCATTATGGCAAATCCGATTGGAATGGTCGAGAGTTTACACTCATAGACACAGGCGGTTATGTTATTGGCGGCGATGATGCGTACGAACAAGAAATTGACCAACAGGTAGAAATTGCCATTGCTGAAGCAGATGCGATTCTGTTTTTAGTTGATGTTGAAGTGGGCGCAAATATCATGGATGAGGAAGTTGCCAAGCTACTCCGTAAATCTGAAAAACCCGTTTTTTTAGTTGTTAATAAGGTAGACAATGCATTACGCGTAGCCGCTACGGTTGAGTTTTATTCATTGGGAATGGATAATTTATATCATATTTCTGCTATGAATGGCGGAGGTACCGGAGAACTTCTCGATGCTTTGGTAGAGTCCCTTCCAGAACTAACGAACAATCTACCCGAAGACCTCCCTCGGTTTGCAGTAGTTGGTAGACCCAATGCGGGAAAATCTTCATTTGTAAATGCGCTGATTGGTGAGAATCGTAACATTGTAAAAGATGAAGCAGGCACCACACGAGATAGCATTGATACGGTTTATAATCGCTTTGGATTTGATTTTTGTTTGGTCGATACCGCAGGTATTCGCCGAAAGGCAAAAGTAAAAGCAAATATTGAGTTTTACTCCGTGATGCGTGCCTTGCGTACCATTGAGTTCTCCGATGTTTGTATGCTTGTGTATGATGCTACACGTGGTTTTGATTCACAGGTGAAAAACATTTTTTGGCTAGCGGCACGAAACCATAAAGGCGTGGTAATTTTGGTCAACAAATGGGATTTAGTCGACAAGGATACCATGACTACCAAACAAGTGGAGGAACAAATTCGAGCTGAAATTGCTCCTTTTGTTGATGTGTCTATTGTTTTTATATCATCACTTACAAAACAACGTGTTTTCAAAGCAATAGAAACGGCAGTTGATGTCTTCAAAAGACGCTCCCAACGTATCCCAACTCGAAAACTTAACGACTATATCCTTCCTGTAATTGAAAAAAATCCTCCTCCTGCACTAAAAGGAAAGTATGTTAAAATCAAATTTGCTACGCAATTGCATTCACCCCATCCGCAATTTGCATTTTTCTGCAATTTGCCGCAGTATGTAAAAGATCCGTACAAGCGTTTTTTAGAGAATAAGCTTCGCGCCGAATACAATTTTAACGGCGTAACTATTGACATTTTTATCCGTAAAAAATAAGTACAGCAGGCTCTTTTTTGTACTTTAGACAAGGTCAGTTCGAGTAAATATTGAGATAGCTTGCGTAGCTAATAAAATTGTATAGAACTTATGTTGGCAAGAAATTCTTGCTCTCCATACAAATGTTACTTTTTTTAACAGCAAAATTCATTCGAATTAACGAATTTCTAAAACAGCCCTTAAGCTTATAATTCAGCTTTTATTTGAAGTAGTTCAAGACGAATTTTTTGAAGTTTTTTCAAAATCTCCAAATTGCCTTTATTTCCTTTTTTAAGCTGTTTTTTGGCACCCTCCAGCGTAAAGCCACGTTCTTTGACTAAGGTGTAAATCAAGTCAAATTTTTCTATGTCTTTCGCAGAAAACTTTCGTGTACCGCTTTGTGTTTTTTTCGGACTGATAATTTGAAATTCCTTTTCCCAAAATCGGATAAGCGAGGGCTTTACTTCAAATGCATCGGCCACTTCGCCTATGCTGTAATATAATTTTTCGGGGAGTTGATGGCGCATTAGTCAAGGGATTGATTTTCTCTGCTTGCTGCTTCCAACATCGCTTCAAACTCATCAGGATTTAAATCTCCAGAGTAGAAATTAATTGGATTAACCGCCTTGCCATCTTTTTGAATTTCATAGTGTAAATGCGGTGCTTGTGATCGCCCCGTATTTCCCACATAACCAATAATATCACCTCGCTTTACGCGTTGTCTTCGTTTTACATTATAATCACTCAAGTGTGCATACAGTGTTGTATAACCAAAACCATGATCTATGCGAATGTGCTTTCCATATCCTAAAGAGCGATTGTCTGCACGTTTTACAATGCCATCGCTTGTGGCATATATTGGCGTGCCGCGTGGTGCTGTAAAATCCATTCCTTTGTGTCGTCTGCGTGCTTTGGTAAATGGGTCGGTACGCCAACCAAATCCAGATGCCATACGTGTAAGGTCATCATTGGCGATTGGTTGAATGGAAGGAATCGCTGCCAAAAGTTTTTCTTTATCAAGTGCTAATCGCTGTACTTCGTCAAACGACTTGGACTGAACAACCATTTGTTTGGATAAAATATCGAGGCGTTTTGTGGTACTGATAATTAAATCTGAATTGGCAAAACCCTCTAAATTTTTATACCTGTTAGCACCGCCAAATCCTGCTTTACGCACATCTTCCGAAATCGGATTGGTTTCAAAAACAACTCTATAGATTTGATTATCACGCTCTTGTAAATGGTCTAACACTTGCTCTACTTGCGTCATTTTACGCTGCAATTGCTCGTAGTTCAATTTATAGTTTTCCAGTTCGCGCGCTTGTGAAATTTCTGTCGGTGTACTTAATAAAGGCGTAGATAGTAAAAACAGCAGTGAGCCAAAACCAAATATCGCAGCGGCAGCGATAAACGCCAAAACGTTGCGTACTTTACGTCGGTTTTTTACCTCAATCTTTCGGTATGAAAGACTCTCTTGATCGTAGTAATACTTAACCTTTGCCATTCATTAAAATGTACTATTTTTACTCCTTTGAAATGCGTATTGAACAAATATACATATTTCAAGCTAACCATTAAACGGTTTCATGAAAGCACAACAAATCCGCGCACAATTTTTAGACTTTTTCGCTGCCAAAAACCATAAAATAGTTCCTTCTGCACCTATGGTGATGAAAGACGATCCTACCCTAATGTTTACGAATGCAGGGATGAATCAGTTTAAAGAATATTTTTTAGGAAATAAAAAAGCAAAAGATACCCGCGTAGCCGACACCCAAAAATGCCTCCGTGTTTCGGGTAAGCACAACGATTTGGAAGAGGTAGGAAAAGACACCTACCACCACACCATGTTTGAGATGCTCGGCAATTGGAGTTTTGGTGACTATTTCAAGAAAGAAGCCATAGCATATGCTTGGGAATTCCTAACTGAAGTCATGCAAATTGATAAAAACGATTTGTACGTTACTGTTTTTGAAGGAGACGATGCTGAAGGATTAGCTACAGATAATGAAGCCATTGCATTTTGGAAAGCACATATTGCTCCGGAACGTATTTTAATGGGTTCTAAAAAAGATAATTTTTGGGAGATGGGTGACCAAGGTCCTTGCGGTCCTTGCGCTGAAATCCACGTGGATATTCGTAGCGCTGCAGAAAAAGCACAAGTTTCAGGCGCTGAACTTGTCAATCAAGACCACCCGCAAGTGGTGGAGGTATGGAATTTGGTGTTTATTGAATTTAATCGAAAAGCCAGTGGCGCACTCGAAAAACTACCCGAACAACACGTAGATACGGGAATGGGTTTTGAACGCCTATGCATGGTTGTTCAAGGGGTACAATCCAATTACGATACGGATGTGTTTACACCGCTTATTCGTGAAATCGAAACCCGTACAGCTACTGCTTACGGGAAAAACGAAGAAATCGATATCGCCATACGTGTCATTGCTGACCACCTAAGGGCGGTTTCATTTTCCATCGCCGACGGGCAGTTGCCCTCCAATAATGGTGCAGGCTATGTGATTCGTCGTATTTTACGTCGTGCCATACGCTATGGCTATACTTTTTTAGATCAGAAAGAGCCGTTCATTTTTGCGTTGGTAGACACGCTTACCGATCAAATGGGTGCTGCTTTTCCAGAACTTAAGGCGCAGCAAAACCTAATTCAAAATGTAATTAAAGAAGAAGAGCAATCGTTCCTTAAAACCTTAGCTCAAGGTTTGGTGTTGTTGAATCAATTGATTGCTAGTAACAAAGGAAAAGAGCTTTCAGGGGCAAAGGCGTTTGAGTTATACGACACCTTTGGATTCCCCGTTGACCTTACTGCGCTTATTCTTTCGGAAAATAATATGACGCTCAACGAAGCTGATTTCAATACCGAAATGGAACAGCAAAAAGCCCGTTCACGAGCCGCTGCACAAGTTGAAACCGAAGATTGGATTGAACTCAGAAGTGATGATGAGGAAGAATTTGTGGGATATGATACGCTCAAAACCCCTGTTCGAATTGTACGCTACCGAAAGGTAACCACCAAAAGTGGCGCATCATTTCAATTGGTTTTTAACCTAACGCCATTTTATCCAGAAGGGGGCGGACAAGTAGGCGATAAGGGCTATTTGGAAGCACCAAATGGAAATGTGACCTACATCACCGATACCAAACGTGAAAACAATCTTATTGTGCATGTAGCTAATCAACTCCCTGCAAACCTCGATGCTACATTTACCGCTGTTGTTGATGCACAAAAACGCACCGCAACCGCATGTAACCACACGGCAACACACCTATTGCACCAAGCTTTACAAGCCATTCTTGGCGATCACGTTTCTCAAAAAGGGTCAATGGTACGATCTGGATATTTACGATTTGATTTTTCGCATTTTGCCAAGCTTACACAAGATGAACTTACGTCTGTTGAGGCATTTGTCAATGCCCGTATTCAAGAGCAAATCGATTTAGAAGAACACCGCAATGTGCCTTTTCAGCAGGCAATGGATAGCGGAGCTACGGCATTGTTTGGCGAAAAATATGGGGATACGGTACGTACCATTCGCTTTGGTGAATCAATGGAATTGTGCGGAGGAACGCATGTTGCCAATACAGCGGAACTTTGGCATTTTACGATTACTTCCGAGTCGGCAGTAGCTTCTGGAATTAGACGTATTGAAGCCGTTACTTCTGATGAAGCTAAAAAACTGGTCTACAACCAAGCTGCCATGGTAGATGAGCTTAAAGTACAGTTGAAAAACCCAAAAAATTTGGTACAGTCAGTACAGGCTTTACAAGATGAAAACAGCAAACTTCGTAAAGAAATAGAGCAGCTAAACAAGCAATTTGTACAGCAACTTATTTCGGAATTGGGAAGTAATATTGTTATCCAAAATGGGAAATCTGTATTGCTAAAAGAAGTGCAGTTAGACGCTGCCGGCATGAAAGATGCTTTATTCCAGCTTGGACAAAACCGCGACGATTTGGTTGCTGTACTTGCAAGCCGCAAAAATGACAAGCCTATCTTGTCTTGCTATGTGTCTAAGGCAATTGCCCAAAGTGGAACTATAACTGCGAATGCGATTATCAAAGAAATTGGTCAACACATTCAAGGTGGTGGGGGCGGACAACCGTTTTTTGCTACCGCTGGAGGAAAAAATCCCGACGGCATTTCCAAAGCTTTGGAAGCAGCAAAAGTGCTTATCGCAGCGGAATAACTTAATTGATGCTAACTATTCACCTGCATTAGGTGGATAGGCAGCCATGATTTCAGTTACAAAACCAAGAATTCGTTCTTCACGTTCTTGCGGTGAACCTTTGCTTAAACTGCCTGTGCCTTTACCTTGCCAAATTAGTTTTTTACTTGCAGCATCAATAATATCGATGTAAAGCACACCCGTTGTAGTCGTGTT
>JAACDD010000131.1 GCA_009937085.1 Bacteroidota bacterium | reverse complement strand
CTGCAGTGTTTAAATCAAAATAATCGGAATGAGAAGACGCCAACGTAGAATTAGCTATGGTAGATCTTGCTAAATTTACTGTTATGTCCTTATCTGTAATGTCTCTATTATTTGTAGCGTCTGGGTTATAAAGGTCATCGACAAAAAACATGGGATTCGTATTATCGTAACTAAATGTTGTTCCTACAAAAGGACCATTAATCATATTAACAAAGGTGTCGTCTAAGTTGATGGCAATAGCACCCTTTCCACCAACATCACTACTTGCTATTGTAAGAACATCAGTCTTTAAATATTGTTTTCCGCGTGTATTGACCCTCAACGAAGTCACATTTCCATTGCTGATCATGACGTCAAATGTAGCACCTGAACCAGCATTGGTTGAATTTGAATTTGAAGCCGAGACATTTTTATATACTCCATCAAAAGTAGAATTTGTTGGAGTGTAAGTACATATAGATGCAAGCTCGAATCGCTCTTTTGTTTGGTTTAGTAATCCAGATAAAACGTCTTGTGCTGCCTTTCCACCTATTGAATGCTTACCGACGTTATTTGTTTGATTTAGAATGTGTAAATCATCGGTGGTAAAATTGGCGTGGTCTAGAGTAATTTTATTGTCCGCATCAGGAACTATGGTTGTATTCTCGTTTACAAATAGTGTACCTACTAATTCGTAAGCACCTGAAGTTGGACCTGAGCTTGAAAAAGCAGTTGTTCCTTTGGTTTTTAGCAAAAGATATGCTACAGCACCTAATTCGATAACCACCTCAAACACTGTTTTTGTAGTAGGTTCTGTAACAATATAAGTTCCGTCTGGAATTACCGGTTGAGATGCTGTTTGATTTAGAATTGCTAAAACATCGGCAGAGTTTAAGCCCGTAATCGAAATAACATTTGATGAATCAATAGTTGTACCAAATTGTGTACTTGGTATACTGTAACTACCTGAAGCTTCAAACTCACTAGTTCCTTTGGTTTTTACCACAAGATGTGTTAAAGCACCTGATTCGATAACCACATCAAACTCTGTTTGTGTAGTAGTTTCTTTAACAATATAAGTTCCGTCTGCAATTTTAGAATCAGTATCATTTACCAAATTGAAATTCGTGGTATTTGTTGCCAAGTTGGTGCGTCCAGTATTTACGATGGTTGCACGGTGTTTCATGTTTCCATTTACATAGTATAGAGAAGCATCTGAAAGGGTTACAACGATTTTGGTTGCGGAAGTTGCTCCATCAGTCATGGTCAATACTTCTCCAGATGCATATCCTGAACCAGGTTTCAATACTTTTACATTGGTAAATTTGGGAGTCGCTGCGATATCAACAGTAACTTCTAATATTAGATCAGTACCAGATCCAGATCCACTACCTACAACAGTACCTCCATCTTGACTAAAAGTATACGCTTTTGATGTCAACGCCTCACTGGTATTATCATGTACAATATTGTCAACAAACACACCTGCTACAGCAGCTTCGTCGTCTGTGATTTGATCGTTATAAAGATAAATGCTATCTGATGGAATACTTTCAATCTTACTACCACAATATATTATCGCTTCTTTATACGCATCTGCTACATCATCTTCATTTGAAAATAAATCAACGCCTGAAGTGCTGCCAAAAACAGCTTTTGCTAATTGTTGTAAAAAATCTAGCGCAGCACCCGGACTGCTTGATTCTCTATATTTACCATAACTACTAGAAATAGTAGACGCACTATTTGTATCATAAGGTATAATCTCTTTATCATCGGTTCTATCATTTCTATTTGTCCATTTTACATAAGCAGATTCTTCTTCCGTGTCATTATACCAACTGAGATATTGAAAAGCCTCTCTTAATCTTTCAGTTGGAACATTTACATTTAATGTTACGTCTGTTGTAGGAGCCTGAAAATCTGTTCTGTATTCAACTCTACCAAGCGTGTCAACATTTTGTGATTGATCAAAATTTTCAATATAAATTGTCGCCATTATACTATCTAGGATGAGAATAAATTATACCAATAAAATCGATACCATAATGTGAATAGTAGTCGTAAAATATATAATTTATTATTTTATATTTTACTTTTGGGGATTAAATTAAGCTCAGGGTTGTTTTAAAGAAGTAGTATCTTCTTGTTGTTGTTGATAGACTTGTAATTCAATTAATGCTGATCTTGAAATATATACTGGATCACCAGATGCATCTTGTTGCCCTGGATGAGATGATATGTGGAAGATCATTTGTAACTTATCACCTTCATTGATAGGTATGGCGGAAAATGCGTTTTCGTCAAAAGCGTTTACATAGTTCAAAAACACATCGTCAAGAGTAATTGTTACAGTTTTGTTAGAGTCGCTATCACTATCTACTGTGACAGTCAAAACATTACCAAGCACATAACCATTGCCACGTGTGTTAACACTTACAGATTTTAATACTCCATCATGAATGATGACATCAAATTTGGCATTAGATCCTGAAGTAGTGTTAGTATTACCAGTTTTTGGATTAGTTCCAGCTTCGGTAGTAGCAACTTCTAATCCGGTTTTATTGTAATCATCGCCAGCCGCAAATCCAGTTCCAAGCGAACAACAACTTGTGAATTCAAAACGTTCCGGCTTT
>JAACDD010000130.1 GCA_009937085.1 Bacteroidota bacterium | reverse complement strand
ACGCAACCTGATATTCGGGACGTATTTATTGCCTTTTGTGGAGGTGCGGCACTTGCTATTGCAAGAACAAAAAAAGGAACGATTGCTTCTGTTATTTTTGGTGTTGCTATCGCTACTGCGCTGATGCCGCCATTGTGTACCATTGGCTACGGAGTGGCAGTAGCAAACCCCAGCTATGCGTTGGGCGCATTGTATTTATTTTTTATCAACGCTACTTTTATTGCATTTGCCTCTTTTGTAGTAATCAAGCTGTTGCGCTTTCCCATGATTCAGTATGCAGACTCAAAGCAACGCAGAAGCACGGCAAGAGTTGTAAGTTTTATAGCGCTTTTGGTTATGATTCCAGCAGGAATAACTTTTACACGTGCACTTAAAGAAAACACATTCAGAAAAGAAGTAAATATCTTTTTAGAAGATCATATTGCTACACTGCCTTTTGGGAACTACTTGACTAAGTCAGCAGAAATATACTATATCCGAGGTGAGCGAGTAGAAATTGTTGTAAACCCTCTGGGTTTAGTTGATATTGATTCGGAAACAGCGATAAAGCTGCAAGAACAAATTAAAACCTACAACGATTTGGAAACAGCCACGTTGACAATAGTGCCAAGCGTACGGCAGTAGTTTATTGGTAGACTTCTTTTACTTTTTTCATCAAGTTAGATGAATAAACGAAATCGTTAATGGCTTCGTTTTCCGTTTTAAAGACGAGTTCTTTACTCCCTTCCCAAGCTTTTATGCCATCTTTCAAAAACAAAATACTATCTCCAATTTCCATCACAGAATTCATATCATGTGAATTTATTACTGTTGTGATATTATTTTCTTGTGTGATTTCACGAATAAGATTATCAATTACAATAGCTGTTTTGGGGTCTAATCCAGAGTTCGGCTCATCGCAAAACAGGTATTTAGGTTTCATGACAACGGCACGAGCAATAGCAACTCGTTTTTGCATTCCACCCGATAGTTCGGCAGGAAGTTTATGATACGCATCCACTAAATTCACACGCTCAATAACTTCTTCGGCAGCTTTTCGCATGTCTCCGTCACTTTGTTTGGTAAGCATTTGCATGGGAAACATGACGTTTTCCAAAACAGTCATGGAATCAAAAAGCGCACTTCCCTGAAAGACCATCCCCATTTCACGACGCAGCGTTCTTCGCGCGCTGTCGTTAATTTCACCATAGGCTTGGTTACTAAAAAGCATCGATCCGCCATCGATTTGATGCAATCCCAACAGACACTTTAGTAAAACTGTTTTTCCAGAACCGCTTTGCCCAATAATTAGATTGGTTTTTCCTGGTTCAAAAGTCATGCTTATGCCTTTTAACACCTCTTTTCCGCCAAAGGATTTTGTTATGTCACGTAGCTCAATCATCAGGTAAGTAGGAGTTGCGTTACGATATAATTTAGTACAATAATTACTACTGAAGTCCAGACAAAAGCCACCGTTGCTGCTTTACCAACTTCCAAGGCGCCACCCTTCATAAAATATCCGTGATACGAAGGAATTGTAGCTAAAACCATAGCAAAAATGAGTGTTTTAATAAATGCGTAGACCACATGGAAAGGCCTAAAATCCAATTGAATTCCTTCAATAAAATCAGCACTGCTTGAAAAACCACCATAAAGGGTTGCGGCATAACCACCCAAGATGCCCAAAAACATAGAAATATTTATCACAAAAGGAAGTAATAACATGGCAATGATTTTTGGGAAAACTAAATAATTTACAGAGTTAATCCCCATCACTTCAAGTGCATCAATCTGTTCCGTTACGCGCATCGTTCCAATACTTGAGGTGATGTATGAGCCTACTTTTCCAGCTAAAATAATACACATAAATGTTGGTGCGAACTCGAGAATAACAGATTGTCTTGTGGCAAAGCCTACGAGATTTTTGGGTATGAGCGGACTTTCAATATTAAGCGCCGTTTGAATGGAAACCACACCGCCAACAAAAAAAGACAGGAAGCCTACAATACCTAAAGATCCAATAATGAGGTCTTGAATATCTTGAAATACGAGTTTTCGCATCACTTTTGCTTTGGTAGGTTTGATAAAAACCATTCTAAGCATAAGTAAATAAGCGCCAACGTGATGTAGAAGTTTCATGCGAACGAATGTAAAAAAATAATGTTACTATAATATAATAACTAACATAAAAAAATACATTTGTAAAAAGTCCAAATTATGAACACAAAACACTTTGCGCTGTTTGCTTTACTAACTTTAATGGCGTGTAATACACCAATACAGCCCTCAAAACCAAAACTTGTTGTTGGGATTGTAGTTGACCAAATGCGAATAGACTACCTCACACGGTTTGAAAACCACTTTGGGAATGAAGGATTTAAACGATTTTACAATCAGGGATTTGTAGCCAAAAACCATCACTTTGACTATGCACAGACTAAAACGGGCCCTGGTCATGCAAGTATTTCATCTGGAACGCCTCCCGCAATTCATGGAATTATTGCTAACGATTGGTTTGACAAAACAACAGCTAAGGAGTTGTATTGTGTGGACGATGCTTCCTATAAAAGTGTAGGAACGATAACAAGCGAGGGAGAAAAAGCACCAACACAGTTTTTGGTGTCCACGTTTTCAGACGAAAATAGGTTGGCTACACAATCTCGTGGCAAGGCTATTGGGATTTCCATCAAAGACAGGGCTGCTATTCTTTCTATTGGGCATGCGGCAAATGGTGCTTATTGGTTTTCAGGAGATGATGACGGTAAATTTGTGAGCAGTACTTTTTATATGGATGCGTTGCCAAAATGGGCAGCAGATTTTAATACGAGTAGAAAAATCGACAACTATTTGACCACTTGGGATACCTATTATCCCATAGAATCATATATCGAAACAGGCCCAGATAATACCCCATACGAGCGCATAGCACCAGGGAAAGAAACACCTACATTTCCCTATGATTTGGCTGAATTAGCTCCTAAAAATGATGGATATGATATTATTAAAGAAACACCATTTGGCAATAGTTTGACTACAGATTTTGCTTTGGAAGCGCTACAAGGTGAAGCTTTGGGTACGGATGATGACGCAGATGTTTTGATGATTAGTTACTCTTCTACCGATTACATAGGCCACGCTTTTGGCGTAAATTCGAAAGAAGTGCAAGACACCTATGTGCGGTTAGATTTTGACTTGGCACGTTTGTTTGCTGCGCTTGATAAGCAAGTAGGTAAAGGAAATTACACCGCTTTTTTAACTTCAGATCACGGTGTGGCACACGTTCCACTTTATTTGATGGATAATAATATTCCTGCAGGATATTTTACGAAAAAGGATTTTGTAGCGAAATTAAAAAAACACACCGCAGACTATTTTGGCTCGGAAAAGTTGATTCGAAATATATCGAACAATGAAATTTATTTGAACTATGAGGAAATAGCAGCTAAGCGTTTAGATATAACCCAAATCAAATCGTTTATTGCTTCTTTAGCAACATCATACGAGGGTATTGCTGCAGCCTACGACACGAGTGAGCTTATGAAAATGAGTAATAGCAATGCTATAATAGCGCGTTTACAGCGCGGCTTTCATCCAAAGCGTTCGGGAGATATTGTGTTTATTTTAGAACCTGGCTTTATGGACAATGGGGAATATGGTAAAAAAGGAACTACACACGGCTCAGCCTATATTTATGACACACACGTTCCACTTATGTTATTTGGAGAAGGTGTAAAAAAAGGACATACTTTTGAGCGTACAAACATCACAGATATTGCGCCTACAATTTGTGCTATTATGGGTATTAGCAATCCCACGGGAACAATTGGAGACCCAATTGAAGCGGCATTAAAATAAATTAAAACTTGTAGGAAAACGCATTGATGTTCATTCCTGCGCCTACGCTTGCAAAAAGGGCAATATCTCCTTCTTTAACCTGATGATTTTCTATTTGGTTGCGTTTTACCAGATCTAAAAGTGTAGGTACAGTTGCCACAGAGCTATTCCCCAATTTATGAATGCTTATTGGTAATATGTTTTCAGGCTGTGGATGTCGATATAGTCTGTAAAATCTCTTAACAATAGCTTCGTCCATTTTTTCATT
>JAACDD010000129.1 GCA_009937085.1 Bacteroidota bacterium | reverse complement strand
TCTATAGGCGTTGGAAGTTTACACACATCTAACGGATTGGTATTGCGCACCAAAGTGAAACCGCCAAGAAGGGCAGGAGCTACATTGTCTGCGTGTGCACTACCACAAGCTAAACGTTCTCCTTCCATAGCGAAAGGCACCAATTGTGTTGGTGTAAATGGATTTCCAAGTAAGTAGTTTATTCCTGCGACTGTACCTGCTGCACTTGCTGCTGAACTACCAATACCGCTTCCCGGTTTGATGTTTTTTTCAATAATAATTTCAAAGCCAAGTTGAGGATTGTGTGCTTCTAAAAGCGCAAGGCCAGCAACGCCAGCAACATTGTTTTTTGCTTCTAAGGGCAAATCTTGTCCAACAATGGATGTGATGTGGATTCCCGACTTTTCGCTTCGGCGTATTTCCATAATATCTCCTATGTTTTCAAGGCAAAGCCCTAAAACATCAAAGCCACATGAAATGTTGGCAATACTTGCTGGAGCAAAGAGTTTAACTCCTTTTAAATTAACTTTTTCCAATGCGTATAATATCTGCGAAAATTCCTGATGCGGTAACGGCCGCGCCTGCGCCTGCGCCTTTTACAATCAACGGTTGTTGCGCATAGCGGTCGGTATAGAACAGCACAATGTTGTCGCTGCCTTCTAAATTATAAAAATCGTGTCCTTCTGGAATTTGTTGTAATCCCACCGAAGCTTTTCCGTTTTCGAATGTAGCTACGTATTTTAAACGGGCATTTTCCTTTATGGCAGCTTCGTATAGGGCAGCAAAGTGCGCTTGATGCGTATCTAAACTATTGAGGAAGTCCTCATTTGATTTGGTATCCAAACAGGCTTTTGGTAAAAATGATTTATTCTCTATATCAGAAAGTTCAAGAACATTTCCACTTTCACGTGCCAAGATTAAAATTTTACGCGCTACATCAATTCCGCTTAAATCAATTTTTGGATCCGGTTCGGTGTAGCCTTCTTTCATGGCGCTTTCTACTACTTCACGGAACGTGGTGTTATCGTTGAAAGAATTAAACACAAAATTTAAACTTCCAGAAAGTACCGCCTGAATACTTCTCACGCGATCTCCAGATGCAATAAGGTGATTTAGCGTGTCAATGATTGGCAGTCCTGCGCCAACATTGGTTTCAAACAAGAATGGAGCGTTGTATTTACGCGATAGCCTTTTAAGGTTTTGATAATGTTCATATTCATCGGCACATGCAATTTTATTACACGTTACGACACCAATATTGTTCTCTAAATATTTTGCGTAAGTGCCTGCAATAGTTGCATTTGCAGTGTTGTCTACAAAAATAGAATTCCGCATGTTGGAATCTTTTGTTTTTTCGAAAAACAATTCCTTGTTGGCCGCTTCCCCTTCTTCCAGTAGACTTTGCCAGTTAGTCAAGTCAATACCATTTGTGTCAAAATACATTTTACGCGAGTTGGAAATGCCAACCACACTTAAATTTAACTTAAAGTGTTCTTTTAGAAAATCACGTTGTTGCTCTACTTGCTCCAAAAACTTACTTCCCACATTTCCAATTCCTGTAACGAACAAGTGCATTTTTTTGATTTGTGCTTCAAAAAACGCTTCGTGTAAGGTATTTAGTGCTTTTTTAATATCGCTGCTGTTTATAACTGCTGTGATGTTTTTTTCAGAAGCCCCTTGTGCAATTGCTTTAACATTTACGTTGTTGTTCCCTAGCGCACGGAACAAATTCCCACTAATACCTTGGTGGTTTTTCATGTTCTCGCCTACAAGTGCCACTATTGACAAATCTTTCTCAACTCGAATAGGGTTGATTTTGTTGGTTTCAATGTCTAATGCAAATTCTTCATTAATAGTTTGTTGCGCAAAATCAGCTTCTGCAGCATCAATTCCCAAACAAATAGAATGTTCCGACGAAGCCTGCGTGATCATAACAACATTGATGTGATGTTGAGCCAGTACCGTAAGCAACTTTTGCGAGTAGCCAGGAACGCCTATCATACCGCTACCTTCGAGTGTGAGCAGCGCAATATTATTGATATGACTAATACCGCGTACAACACTATCAGCTTCTGTAGTGTGTGTAATTAATGTACCTGGATCTTCGGGCTTAAATGTATTTTTGATGTAAACCGAAATTTTCTTTTCAGTAATAGGTTGTAGCGTAGGCGGATAAATAACTTTAGCACCAAAGTGTGAAAGCTCCATGGCTTCTTGGTACGAAATTTCAGGAATCGCTTTTGCTTGTTTTACAATTGTTGGATGTGCTGTGTACATCCCGCTAACATCTGTCCAAATTTCCAAATATTCGGCCTGTACAGCACATGCAACAATAGATGCCGTAAGATCAGAACCACCACGTCCAAGGGTAGTAACTACGCTGTTGGCGTCTTTTGCTACAAATCCAGGAAGTATGACAACTTTATGTGTATTGCTTTCAAAAAATGCCGTGATATTTTTGTTGGTTATGCTGTAATCCACAAGTGTTCTACTCAATGATTGCTTGGTGACAATGAGTTCTTGTGTATTTTTTGCAATTGCATCTAGCCCAGAGGCTTTTGCTGCATGTGCAATAATCGTATGCGATAGAAGTTCTCCAAAACTCAGCAAAGCATCCTTTGTTTTTGGCGACAATTCGCGAATCATATAAACACCATCGAGAATAGTTTCAAGCTGGTTAAGCATTTGCTTTGTACTGCTCAGAACAGCACTTTGTTTTGCAACAGGAATAAGTTCCTGTACCAAATTGATATGTCGTGCTTCAATTTCTTTAAGCTGCTCCGTATACGCAGTGTCGCCTTCTGAGGCTAACGTTCCCAACGCGTGTAAGCTGTCAGTAACACCACCAAGCGCAGAAACTACTACCGCCATTGGTTTGTCTTGTTTTGCCAATATGCTCAACACTTGACGTATTTGTGTTGCGCTTGCAACGGACGAGCCACCAAATTTTAATACTATCATCTATATTAATTCAGAAAAAACGCTACAAAAATAACCGAATAAATCCAATTAAAGCTGTTTCTGATTTTTTTGTTTGTAATAATATGATTCCGCAGGCTGTATTCGGCACATAAACGGAATAAAAAACACATTGTTAGGGAAATTGCGTCCTTTTTACGAAATTTGAAAAAAGATTTGCTTCGATTATGCCGCAATC
This sequence comes from Bacteroidota bacterium, assembly GCA_009937085.1. Lineage (GTDB taxonomy): Bacteria > Bacteroidota > Bacteroidia > Flavobacteriales > Flavobacteriaceae > UBA7446. The sequence goes on along the minus strand of JAACDD010000129.1, from coordinate 5,216 downwards.
AAATACAGATGTACTTTTTCAAAAAGGTTTTGTTAATGCTCCCATTCCAAAAAACATCAATCTTGTAGATGAGATTATTCGTCTAAAGAAAGAAAAGAATGCCGTGCTTTTGGCACATTATTATCAGGAAGATGCGATTCAGGATTTAGCCGACTTTCTAGGTGATAGCCTATACTTAGCAAAAGCCGCAGCCACTGTAGATGCAGATGTTATTGTTTTTGCTGGGGTTCATTTTATGGCAGAAACTGCAAAAATCATTAACCCAACCAAAAAAGTATTGCTACCCGATTTAAAAGCGGGTTGTTCATTGGCTGATTCGTGTCCGCCAGTAGATTTTGCTGCATTTAAGGCACAACATCCCGAAGCGATTGTCGTAACATACATCAATTGCTCTGCCGAAATTAAAGCGCTTAGCGATATTGTTTGTACCTCAAGCAACGCTGTGAAAATTATTGAAAGTATTCCAAAAGACCAGCAGATTATTTTTGCTCCAGACAAAAATTTAGGTCGCTATTTAATCAAAGAAACCGGTAGAGATATGATTTTATGGGACGGCTCCTGTATTGTGCATGAAGCCTTTTCATTTGATAAAATTGTCACGCTTGCGCAACAACATCCCGATGCAAAATTTATTGCTCATCCCGAAAGTGAGTCGCAAGTACTTGATATTGCGCACTATATTGGAAGTACATCTGGATTATTGAATTTTGTTCAACAGGACAACGCTCAGACGTTTATCGTTGCTACCGAAGCTGGCATTTTACACGAAATGAAAAAACGCGCACCTGAAAAGACATTTATTCCGGCTCCTGTTTCAGATGATACTTGTGCCTGTAGCGAATGCGCTTTTATGAAGCTTAATACCCTTGAAAAATTATATTTGTGCTTAGCGCATGAATTACCCGAAATTGAACTTGACGCTGCGCTGATGCAAGCCGCTAAAGCGCCCATAGATCGCATGTTAGAACTTTCGTAATATGTACGCAGATGTATTGGTTGTTGGTACTGGAATTGCAGGTTTAAGCTATGCTGTTCGTCTTGCTGAAAACTGTCCCGACATAAAAATCAGTATGATTTCAAAGCGAGATTTGCTTGAAAGCAACACCAAATATGCACAAGGGGGTATTGCAGTAGTTTCAAACTTTTTTTTAGATTCCTACGAAGATCATGTGCAAGACACCATGAAAGCGAGTGGGAATACATCAAACGAAAAAGTGGTTGATTTTGTGGTTAGAGAAGGCCCTCAGTGTGTAAAAGAATTGATGGCGTGGGGCGCTCAATTTGATACAAAAGGAACCAAACTACATTTAGGTAAAGAAGGCGGTCATTCGGCAAAACGCATTGTCCACCACAAAGACCAATCGGGATTACAGATTCAAAATGCGTTGATAGCCAAGGCTAGATCACTTCAAAATATTACTTTTTTTGAAAATCACTCTTTAGTTGATCTTATAACAGATCACCATATTCCCAACACAAAGCAAGGACGTTGTTACGGAGCATATATTATTTCAAAAAAGGATGAAGAGATTGTAAAAATCACAGCACAGCTTACGGTGCTTTCTACAGGTGGTGCAGGACAGGTATATGCGCACACCACAAACCCATCAGCAGCTACCGGCGATGGATTGGGTGCAGCTTACAGGGCAAAAGTCCATATTGAAAATCTACATTTTGTACAGTTTCATCCAACAGCACTATTCCCCAAAATTGATGGAAATACCTTTCTTATTTCGGAAGCCATTCGCGGTGCGGGTGCTATACTTCGAAATTTCAAAGGCGAAGCTTTTATGCCCCAATACGACACACGAAAAGATTTGGCTCCGCGCGATATCGTGTCACGTGCGATTCATTCCGAGATGAAAAAAAGTAACCAAGCACATGTGTATTTAGATGCCACACATCTTGACGGAAAAATACTTGAGCAAGAGTTCCCTACCATTTTGACCAATTGTCAAAAAGCGGAAATCGATATTACCAAAGACTATATTCCTGTGCTTCCAGCTGCGCATTACATCTGCGGCGGAATTGATGTTGACGAACATGGTCAAAGCAATTTACAGGGGCTTTACGCTATTGGTGAATGTAGCCATACGGGATTGCACGGCGCAAATCGTTTGGCATCAAATTCGTTGTTGGAAGCTTTGGTGTTTGCGTCGCGTGCTGCAAAGCATTCAGCAGTTAAACTTTCTGAAGCGTTACTGCCACCTTCTTTTTTTGACAACATTCCAAATTGGTCTGGCACGGAAGATATATCCAATCAAAAAACAGTTCAAATTCATGAATTACGCGCCTTATTACAGCGTATCATGAGTGCACATGTAGGGATTATCAAATCTGGAGAAAGTTTGCAAAAAGCAGAGGAGGAGTTGCATGAAGTTTATGTAGCCACAAAGGAATTATATCAGCAAAACAAGCTTACACCACAACTCACGACGTTGCGAAATATGGTTAGTGTTGCCTATTTGATGATAAAACAAGCTCAAAAATACCCTCAAAATAAAGGCGTTTATTTTAACGAAGATTATGTCTAAATCATTTCCAGAAACATACCAAAAAGCACTACTACATTGCATTCAGCAAGCGATAGACGAGGATTTAAGCGCAGTAGGTGATCACACAACCAAAGCTATTTTTCCAGCGGAACATCAATCTAAAGCAAAACTTATTGCAAAAGGAAGTGGTGTGTTAGCAGGAGTAGATTTTTGTAGGTTGTTACTTGAACATCATGGGCCAAAAGTGACACTTAGTCCTTTGGTAAATGACGGTGCGTTGTTTTCAGCAGGTGAAACGCTTTTAACGTTAGAAGGCGATACGCAAAGTATCCTGTCCTTAGAGCGAATTTTACTAAACGCATTGCAACGTATGAGTGGTATTGCAACTGTTACACAAGGAATTCAGCAGTCGATTGCGCATACAAAATGTAAGGTGTTGGATACGCGAAAAACAACACCAAATTTTAGAATTGCGGAAAAATGGGCGGTGCAAATTGGCGGAGGTGTAAATCATCGTATGGGCTTGTATGACGCAATTATGCTAAAAGACAACCACATTGATTTTTGTGGTGGATTGGTTCAAGCCTTGAATAAAATCAAATCGTATTTGGATGGTTTATCCGTTTCCATCCCTGTAATTGTAGAGACACGCAATTTGGAAGACGTTGCCATTTGTTTGCAGCATAAGTGGATTAGTCGTGTGTTGTTAGACAATATGTCGCCGACTGCATTAACGGAAGCTGTTGCACGTATTGATAGAGAACTTCCAACGGAAGCGTCTGGAAATATCACGCCTGAAAATTGCATTTCGTATGCAGAAACAGGTGTTGATTTTATTTCATTGGGATACATTACCCATTCGGCACCTATAATCGATTTAAGTTTACGTGCGAATTAAATAGCTTTGGGCACGTAATTTTACAACACTTTTGTAAAACGTTGGCTGTCGAAAAATCGTTAAGATTTTTTGGATTTCTTAACGTCCTTGATTTTAAGTGTTAATTCTTCCCCTTTTTTGTCCCAATCAAATGTAACATTAGCTCCGTTAGATAGGGTGTTGCTTATGATTTCACCAGCAAGCTTATCCTCGACGTAACGTTGAATGGCACGCGCAAGTGGACGCGCACCGAATTGCTTGTCATATCCTTTGTCAATCAAGAAACCAACAGCATTATCGGTTAATTCCAGCGTATACCCAAGTTCCTTGACGCGACCTTGTAAGGCGGCTAACTCAAGCGAAATAATTTTTGCTAAATCGTCTTTTTCAAGTGTATTAAAGATGACAACATCGTCAATACGGTTTAGGAATTCTGGCGAAAATGTTTTCTTTAAAGCGCCTTGAATTACACCTTGAATATTTTTGTCTTCTTGTGATTTTTGAGCCGCAGTGCCAAAACCAACACCCAAACCAAAATCTTTTACCTGGCGGGCACCAACATTAGAGGTCATAATGATGATGGTGTTCTTAAAATCAACACGTCTTCCTAGTGAGTCGGTTAAAAAACCGTCGTCTAAGACTTGTAAAAGCATATTAAACACATCTGGATGTGCCTTTTCAATCTCATCCAGTAGAACGACCGAGTATGGTTTACGGCGTACTTTTTCGCTAAGCTGTCCGCCTTCTTCATACCCAACATATCCTGGAGGTGCTCCAATCAATCTAGAAATGGAAAATTTTTCCATGTATTCGCTCATGTCAATTCGGATAAGCGATGCTTCAGAATCAAAAAGCTCTTGTGCTAAAACTTTAGCAAGTTGCGTTTTCCCAACACCTGTTTGCCCCAAAAATATAAATGACCCAATGGGTTTGTTGGGATTTTTTAGTCCTGCACGGTTCCGTTGAATGGCTTTCGCTACTTTTTCAACAGCGTTTTCTTGTCCAATGACCTTACCTTGAATAAGCTCATTGAGTTTTGAAAGGCGCTCACTTTCACCATCGCCAACACGTTGTACTGGAATTCCTGTCATCATAGACACCACATCAGCAATGTGATCATCAGTAACGGTTTCCCTGTTTTGACGTTGATCTTCCTGCCAATCTTCTTGTGCGAGCAATAACTCTTTTTCTAACTTTTTTTCGTCGTCGCGTAACTTCGCAGCTTCCTCATATTTTTGGCGCTTTACGACCGTATTTTTTAGTTCACGTACACGCTCCAATTCTTCTTCAATGGTAACGATTTTCTCAGGAACTTCCATGTTGGTAATATGCACTCTTGAGCCCGCTTCGTCTAAAGCATCAATAGCTTTGTCTGGTAAAAAACGATCTGTCATGTACCTATCCGATAGGCGAACACAAGCTTCGATTGCAGCATCTGTATAGTTTACATTGTGATGCGCTTCGTATTTGTCTTTTATATTTTGAAGGATTTCAATGGTTTCCTTAACCGTTGTGGGTTCAACCACCACTTTTTGGAAACGGCGTTCAAGGGCACCATCTTTTTCAATATTCTGACGGTATTCGTCTAATGTTGTAGCACCAATGCATTGAATTTCGCCACGCGCCAATGCAGGCTTGAACATGTTTGAGGCATCAAGGCTTCCTGTGGCACCTCCAGCTCCTACAATGGTATGGATTTCATCAATAAATAAAATGATGTTTGTGTTTTTCTCAAGCTCATTCATCACGGCTTTCATGCGTTCTTCAAACTGACCGCGATATTTTGTTCCTGCAACAAGTGAGGCTAAATCTAACGTAACCACACGTTTGTTGTAAAGTACTCT
>JAACDD010000128.1 GCA_009937085.1 Bacteroidota bacterium | reverse complement strand
TTCGTTTACATCTACATCAGCTTGTACAGCATCTATGTTGGTTTGTAACGTTGCATCAGCTGTATCGCTTGCTGTTTTATTGGCGTCAACAACACCTTCTAAGGCAGCAACTAAAGAGTCAGCTCCAGAATTTACTGCATAATATGAGTAAGGAGTGTAATTAAGTTTTTGATTGCTTAACAATGTAAAGTTTGAGCACGTTCCTGAAAAGTCTATGTCAACTCGTAGAGATTTATCCTCAGCAGACCAATCCACAGCGTCCCAAGGGATGGCTCCTATGGGTGTTCCTGTACCAATAACAAGATTAACCATTCCATAAGCATCTGTGGTTACTGATTGTGACTCGGAGTATTCATAATTACCAGAGCTATTGATAATATGAAACTGCAAACAAATGTCTGTATTCGTAAGGGGAGCGTGGTGGTTGTCCTGTCCTGGAAGCTGTACTACCTTAGGGTTAATGATAAGCGCTTGGTAGGATATTCCGTTTCTGTCTTGACCAAAAGAAAGCGCTGATAGTAGGAATGTAAAAAGTAATAGTCTCATCTTACTGTATGTTTAGTTTTATTCCCAATTGGTGGGTGTTAAACGAAAGTTTTTCTGTAGCTCCGCCTGTGATATTTAAACCCACCTGGAAGTTATAGCCAAGCGCTAATAAAACACTGTTGGTTGAAATGACCTGATAGTTCAGTCCAAATCTTGGGCTTACCCATAGGCCTTTAAATTCATCATATTCTGATAGCTTATAGCTATTCTCACCAAGCACTTGTTTTCCGCTTACCATAGTAGTGAACTCAAAGGCTGCACTAAAGCCAAAGGTTTCGTCTCCATTGAAATACCTGTTCCACTGTGCAAAACCTCCAAGGTGCGTTACTTTCCAATCATACAGGTCAAACCCATTACCGCCTGTAGCATTCAACTGGTTTAAACTAATACCATATGAAAAGCTACTTCTGTAGCCAATAGAGCCTAGTCCTGCTCGTACATAAACACCAGTTCCTGGTTCTATGTTATCGTTTGAATTACCGTCATTGTCAGCGTAAGCGTAGCTTGTAAAGTTCATTCCTGTTTCAAAGAACACGTCTTGTGCTGATAGGCTAGTGGCTATGAGCATAAAACCAAATAGGATACATTTTTTCATTACTGTTTAATGAGTTTAGCGTTAAACATTTTTTTGTCTGCTAGTATAGTAATCAAATAGGTTTGAATACTAAGTCTTGGCGTGTCTACCACCACCTGAGAAGCGTTACTAAAGTCTTTGGTAAATACAAGCTGCCCAGCAGTGTTTTGTATAATCACCTGAATATCGTTGTATTTCTTGTCTAGTGTAGCTGTAAACTGCTCTACAAAAGGATTGGGATAGATAGCAACAGTTAGGTCAGTAGTTATGGTTTCTACAGCGTAAGCTACTTTAGTGGGGTTTACAAAGCCCTGAGAGACTGTGGCCCCAGTGGTTTTAATGTTTCCTATAACTGAGGACTGTCCTATGGAATAAATTCCTTTTTGTGAGGTTCCTCCACCTGCACTCACCGCCTGATGGTGCAGTTGAGCGAAGCCAAAAAAGGGTGCAAGGATTAGCAGATACTTCATATTCAAATATAAATAAATTCACTTTGTTTTGCCCATGAGATGTTATTATTATATTGCTAAAAATTAATCGAATGAAAAAATCAATTATTGCTATTCCTCTTGTGCTTGGGTAAGTTGATACGCAAACAGCTCTGTCTCCACATTAGAACCATCACCAAAGTGCACCTCTTCTACTATCTTACCATCTTCCCAACGGAACCCCGACATAGACAAATCCGAAACTTTATTTCCTGTAAACTTTCCTGTGCCTTTCCATGAATACCACGTTTTTGTCCACGTTTCCCCAGATGCTGCATAGTAGGTGGTTTCGGCATATAAATCCCCTTCTTGTCCGGGAGCTGTTATCGAAATATCAGAAAAAAGCATGTGGTGAAGTCCAATCACGCCTTTTGCCCCGTCAAGACCAACAGTTCCTTCAATCGATGAACCGCTAACAATAACATCATCAGACCAGTGTGATGCCATGGCATCAACATCATTGTTCAGGTAGTCTTGGAAGTGCTGTCTAACAGCCATTGTTTTTTCATCATCAAATGTTATGGTTGACGCATTTGGATTGCTACAGCCCACCAAAACCATGGAGGCTGTTAATATAAATATGAATTGTTTCATTTTGCTTTAATTTTAAGTTGTTTCTAAAAATACAATTTATCTCGCTTTATAAGTGCTGATTTACAATATGTTAAAGATTTATTTATCCGTGTTTTTTTAATATGCTAACATTGTGGTAATAAAGAGTATTACGTGATTTTCTATATTTATAAAATAATCAAAGCTTAAAACATGAAAAATTTAATTAAAAGTTTCGTTTTCATTTTCCTTATTGTAACCACCACATCATGTGTAGGCAGCATTGATAATTCAACTGCTGATGCAAGTTCAAAAATTACTTTTGAGAATGGAGACTTAATGACAAATGCGACCGCTGATCCGATGGGAAATGCATTGGTTTACCCAACTGGTAAAGCTTCCATAACCAGCCAGGTTAAAGTATGGGCGCCAGGTTTTACATCGCCATGGCACTATCATCCTTATCAGAGTATAGCACATATTGTTCAGGGCGAACTTACAGTCAACTTTGACGCTGTAGCGCCTCTTGACGATAAAAGCCCTGGTAAATCCACCAGTATTACCAAAACCTTTAAACCAGGGGATACTTTTATTGGTACGGCAAATACATGGCACTTTTCTGAAAACCTAGGCGACGAGGACCTTATTTTTATGGTTTCATGGCTAGCAGAAGAAGGTGCACCTATAGCAGTGCTAGCAGATAAAGAATAATTATT
>JAACDD010000127.1 GCA_009937085.1 Bacteroidota bacterium | reverse complement strand
TGTGCATATGTGAACTGAAAAAGTCCAACAAAGAATAGTAAAGTGGTAAGTTGTTTCATATTATTCAATAATAAGTTTAGCCGAATAGGTATCGGTTGATTGTGATAACGAAGAAATGAGCTCAATCGTGTACAAGTAAGTCCCTTTATTTACTTTTTGCCCACTGTACGATGTAGCATCCCAACGTAAACTATCCAACAAATAACCTGAAGAAAACACATTTTGACTGCTGTCATAAATACGTTTTCCATCCATTGTAAAGATATACAAATTCGCTTCTAATAATTCACGTGGGCGGTTATGCTGTACAAAAAATGTTGTTTGATTTGTAACAGGGTTGGGCGAATTGAACACACGTTCAATCTGTAAATCATTATTATCCATTACCCAAAACGTAATTGTTTTAGTACTTGGATTATTGTGAGTGTCCCATGCCTTAATTGCAAGCGAATGTACGCCTGTTGCTAAATTATTTAACGGATAGGAAAGCGTTCCTTTTGTAAAATCATCTATTGCTGTTGAATAAAATGCGTTAAGTACAAGCGGATTGGTTTGATTATCATCCAAAATTGCTGTTATATCGTGTCCAATTCCGCCCGTAGTGTTGATGCCATTTTCATCTGCTAAGTCAATGATAAGCGTTGGACTACTAAAAACACGATCTCCGTCAACAAAGCTTCTGTTGTTCAAATACACGTTAATTTCTGGACCTTGATTGTCTTGAGGAGCTGATGTATTTAATCCGCCAATGATTAATTTACTGGAGTGTCCGCCTAAGGATTCGCTTTTGTCCTCATTAAATGCAATCATTGTTACACGCGCTTCGCCCGGCGTTAAGTCAATGTCTTTTGGCACGACAAAAGTGGATGTGAATTTTCCGCTTTTTACAGTGGATAATCCCTGAAAAATTTGCTTCCCCAAAGCAGTGAAATTCATTTTTTCATGCCCATCGTTTCCAAGTGTTGTGCGCTGTACTTGTTTGTCAAAAACCTGTAAGGTTACCGTTCCATTAAACGAGTCTAGAGGTGCGCCAGAGCTGTCCACAGCGACACCATCAATCGTTACAGTATTCAGCGCGCTTAGCTGTAGTTGCTCGTCTGTTGCGCTATCGATATCAACTCCGTTAATGTGCGTGATTTTTATTTCTCGCTTTGGGATGTGGAGTTTTACTGCTGGATCGCCAATGTAAAAAACAATGCGTTTTTGATTGGTATCCGAAAATTCACTTTTTGCTTTTCGCAACGCCTCAGCTATGGAGATGTAGTCATCACTTCCAAAAGAGAAAAGATGCTTTGAAATAATATTATTATAATTAATGCCGTTGGTTACATAAATTTGACGGGTAGTGGAAATAAGGCTAACTGCTCCACCTGTTGGATTTTGATAAATTAGTTCACCTGCGGTTTGTCTATCGTGATTGTCAAAGCGGGAAAATTCGCAAGTAGATGTGATAAAAAGTGGATATTTTCCAGGGTGAAAAACCGTAGATGCCATGTCTTTATCTACCAAAAACTCATTTGAAAGCCCATCTTCTCCCCCATGACCAAAATAATTTAACACTAATGTTCCTTGCGACAATCGGTTTTCCAAAGCCATTTCTACATCTGGATATCTATCGCCACCCGCAGATGCCACCTGTGCAAACGCATCGGAGTGCAGCTTTGTAATGTTTAAAAAAGGTTTATTTAGCTGTAACTCATCTCCTAATAAATCTAATTTTTCCTGAATGACAAATTCCCAATCGTGGTCAACATCATCGGACATTAATGTAAAGCTGTTGTTCCAGCTTCCTTTATTTTCAGGAGCTTCATATGCCATTACTTTATCCACAACAACTGTAGCTTGCGTCGTGTTTGAAAACACCATACGTCCAACTGCCAAATCCATTCTATCTCCTGAACTTAAAAGCCCCTCGCCACTGTCCATCATCGTGAAAAAATCGTCAGACATATAAGAGTTCGTCAATGAAAAACTGTTAAGTGCATGATATGTCGGCACAACCATATCGTTTGCTCGAGTACGTTTTTGGTAATCAAAACTTGTATCACCAAACAAGCACAAATATTTGAGTTGCTTGTCTTGTGATGTATATAAATAGCGTACAAAATTCCGAATAGCAGCAATGTCTTGTTGACCTGTAGAAAAGGCTTCATAAATTTCTTCAAGTGTTACCAACTGGGCTTGCAACCCTCGGTTTTCTATCCGATGAGAAACCAATCGTTCCGCTTCCCCCCTGTATTCTTCTGAAGTGATAAGCAAATAAGTTGTTGGTGGTAAGGCTTGTAATTGTGCTAAAAATGATGTCGGCGAAAACGTTCGTGTGCTTCGTCTATAGGTTGGTGTTTTGTAGTCCGTTGCCAAAACAAATTTTGCATCTTCATCCACCAAAACATCTACACCAAAAGTTGTTGCGTCTACAGGCCGCGTATACACCACATCACTAGTTAATTCCCAAAGCGTTGTTTCTGTTGTTGCGTCGGAAATAGCTAACTCTTGAACATTTGTTGTTGCGTCAAGCGTAAATAAAAAACTTCCACCGCTTGCGGAAAGTTTTCGTTTGTACTGTCCAAGAACAAAATCCAAGTACCCATTTGAGGAAAAATCGCCATTTGTATCGTAGGATAATTCAGCAGTAACATCGTTAGCAGCTTCTAGCTCTAAATGAATCACACCTGAGATACTATTAAAACGCATGGAAGGCTCACTAGCTACGGTTGTACTACTAGTTGGAGAGACAAAGAGTGTTTTGGTTTTTGAACCTGCAGCAAACGTAAATGAGGTATTCGAACTTGACGTAGCGGCGACACGAGCCACCACATCAATAGTTGTTCCCGATGCAACATTTGGTGTTTGCAGCGTGTAGGTTTCTTTTTGTCCGTCCGAAAAACGCTCCGCAAACCAACGTCTACCTAGTGAGCCAATATTGTAATTGTCTTCCTCTAAAACAGTTTGGTAAATACCAGATTTTATCGCATTTGCAGAAACTAACGTACTACCTTCTTCAACTAAAATTCGCTTACCAGAAGAAGCGCCGTAGGTAATATAATAGGTTGCTGTGTTGTGATATAGGTTTTTGAACGTTTGACTTTCTGCATTCCAAGTATCGCCTGCATACCCCATGAATAAAATATAATCTGCATCGTCAAAAGATCCGTTGTCTTCACCAACAACCCACAGGGCATTTTCGTAAAGTGTTTCTACTTCAGCAGCATTTTTTAATGGGAGCATTTGACCTCCTCGGCCATAAATACGCAGTGTTCTTGGGTCTATTGAATCTACCGGAATTCCGAGTTGCCTCAAAAAGTTTTTATCCAATTTTTGAACGCCCGTATCTTCAACTGAAAAGCGATGCCAAGAGGCATTTGAATTATCGAGAAAAGGGTGCACACCAGTTGTTTGCGCAGTCGCAGCCATACAAAACAGGCAGAAAATAAATACAAAAAATTTGAGGTGCATTGTTGGCATACACAAATATAACGATGTTAAGTTGTTATTCGTATTTATGGTTTGACATACTATTTTTAAATTGTGTGCGTTAAGTAAATAACATTACGCATGATTTATTCGTATATTGCACCTTTGTTATGATTCCAAAATTACAAATGAAAACACACGCAAATTTATTTATTTCCCTCTTTTTAATTGCAATTCTTTCAAGTTGTAGTTCGAGTAAACGCCGTTCTAATGTATCGCAAGGTACAGGTCTTGAAATAAACTCACCTAGAGGTGGCTTTCAATATAAAACAAACTACAAAGGACAAGAAACTGGTCCTGGATTGGTATTTGTCCCTGGTGGAACATTTATTAAAGGAAAGGTTCAAGACGATGTTATGCGCGATTGGAATAACGCTCCTGTTCGTGTGCAGGTACGGTCTTTCTTTATGGATGAAACTGAGGTCACTAACCTTATGTATATTGAATATTTAGATTGGCTAGAACGTGTTTACAAAGAAAAATACCCTCAAGTGTACACCGCTGCTATTCCTGATACTATGGTATGGAGAAGTCCTTTAGGATTTAATGAAGACATGGTGAACAACTACTTACGTCATCCTGCATTTAGAGATTATCCTGTTGTTGGTGTTACATGGCAGCAAGCTACAAACTATGCCAAATGGCGGACTGATCGCGTAAATGAGAAACGTTTGGAACGTGACGGGTATCTCGAAAAAGGGATCAGCCTTGAAATTGATAGCATCAAAGCTGATAGCACATATAATACCAAGACATATTTATTGGCTCCAAATATGGTTTATGGTGGGGGTTTATCAGAAAAAATACCAGATAACAAGAAAAATAACAACAAGGTTGGCAATGATTCTATCGCACGAATAGAAGATGGTTTATTACTACCCGAATACCGCCTTCCTACAGAAGCGGAATGGGAATATGCTGCTTTGGGCCTATCAGAGCTTCGTGAGTACAACAACTATCGTGGAAAGAAAAAATATCCGTGGTCTGGCGCTTCAACACGTTCCGATAAGCGTAAAACGGAAGGAGACCAATTGGCAAACTTTAAACAAGGAAAAGGCGATTACAGTGGTATTTCGGGCTGGTCTTCAGATAATGCAGACATTACAGCTCCTGTACGTGCTTATCCTCCTAATGACTTTGGACTACATGGTATGGCAGGAAATGTTGCCGAATGGGTAGCAGATGTTTATCGCCCTACCATAAATAACGATATTTCGGACATGAGCTATTACAGAGGAAATCTCTATGCAAAACCAGCAATTGGACCTGAAGGAAAGACTGATATTGTAGATAGTGTGGAGTTAGAAACTGCACCCAACAACAAACTAAATATTAAATCACTTCCAGGCGAGGTTCAATTTACTGAAATTGATCCTTCGACGGATGCGAAATTAAGGCCAAACTTTGATAAAGCGGATAACAGTGATTTTATGGACGGCGATGACCAATCTAAATTGTCAGGTGAAGCAGAAATGTACAAATTTGCAGTTGATAAAGATGGTGTAGAAATTGATAATAAAGAAAAAGTGAAATCACTAATTTCAGATCAAACACGTGTTGTAAAAGGAGGATCTTGGAAAGATCGTTCGTATTGGTTAGACCCAGCACAAAGACGCTATTTACCAGAGTTTATGGCTGCTGATTTTATTGGGTTTAGATGTGCTATGTCTTACCTCGGCGAGAGCAACCTCAAAAAACGTCCGCGCGACTAGCACATGGTCTCGCTTCAAGACGTTTACGCACTTTTCCTAACGTCATCGGGTGTAGAAACCGATAGTCGAAAATCCCTTGACAACAAACTCTTTTTCGCACTCAAAGGAGAACACTTTGATGGAAATACATATGCTTTAAGCGCCATCAAAAAAGGAGCCAAAGCAGCTATCGTAGACAACTCCGAAATAGCCGCAACACATTCAAGTTGTTACTTGGTTGATAACGTATTGCAAACGCTGCAAAATCTTGCTCATCATCATAGAAATCAATTTGATATTCCCGTCATTGCGCTTACAGGTAGTAACGGAAAAACCACTACCAAAGAACTTCTTACTGCCGTGCTTAGCACATCATATTGCGTATTGGCAACAGAAGGAAACCTGAACAACCACATTGGCGTTCCACTAACGTTGCTTCAATTAACGCAAGCACACACCCATGCGATTATTGAAATGGGCGCAAATCATTTAAACGAAATTGATTTTTTATGCGATTTAGCACAACCCACGCATGGGCTAATTACCAATGTAGGTAAAGCGCACCTCGAGGGATTTGGTTCTGAGGAAGGAGTACTACAAGGGAAAACGGAGCTTTACAGGTTTTTAGAACAAAAAGATGGGGTTACTTTTATAAATCAAGAAGACCCAAAACTCCTAAGTAAACTAGGAAAAAACAAAAAAATCGCTTACACGCCTTCATCATTTTTGAATCGTAGTGAACACCCAACGCTGGAGTTATCCTATAACGGGGTTCCTGTTTACACGCAACTAGCCGGAAGTTACAATAAAACCAACGTTGCGGCGGCTCTTTGTGTGGGAAGCGCCTTTGGCGTTTCTACAGAAAAATGCATCGCTGCCATTTCAGATTACACACCTGTGAATCATCGCTCACAATGGATGCAAAAAAACACTAAAAGCATAGTACTTGACGCCTACAACGCGAACCCAACAAGTATGCATGCTGCCGTGATTTCCTTTGGCGAAAGAGCAGGGAAAAAAGCTGTGATTTTAGGAACTATGGCAGAACTTGGAACACATGAAGCAAAAGAACATGAGGCACTCGTAAAGCTTGTGGATAACACGGGAATTGAATATTGCTATTGGGTAGGCAATCCCTATAAACCTTTTGTGGACTCAAACTGGTTTGAAACAACCGAAGACCTTGCATCGCACCTAATAACCAACCCCATTGATGCCGATGAAATTTTGGTTAAAGGATCTAGAAGTGTAGGGCTGGAAAGCCTGCTGCCATATATTTAAAAAAAGTGGGTCATATTGGATTC
>JAACDD010000002.1 GCA_009937085.1 Bacteroidota bacterium | reverse complement strand
GTGCGTCAATTAAAAAAAGATGACATTGATATTTTCCACGGATTAAGTGGAGAATTACCTAAAGGACTTGACATACCTTCCGTAGTAACTGTACATGATCTTATTTTTTATCGTTACCCTGAACTTTACACATCTATTGATGTCGAAATTCATAAACGAAAAGTAAAACATGCCGTAAAAACTGCTTCTAAAATAGTTGCTATTAGTGAGCAAACAAAAGCAGATTTGATTGAATTTACAGGAACCTCTGCGGAAAATATTGAAGTGATTTATCAAGGGTGTCATCCTGTTTTTAAAAAAACCTTTTCCAAAAAAGATCTTAACAGTATTGCACAAAAATATCAGCTCCCTGAAAAGTTTATATTGTGTGTGGGTACACTTGAAGCAAGAAAAAACGCGTTATCTATTGCAAAGGCACTAAAAGACACAAATCACCATATGGTTTTTGTAGGGAAGGTAAAAGCACACGGGGAAAAGTTGAAAAATTATGTAAAGGAAAACAACATGCAAGACCGTGTGGTGTTTATCCAGAATGTTGAAATTGAAGACCTGGCAGGGATTTATCAAAATGCTACTGTTTTTTGTTATCCTTCTTTTTTTGAGGGGTTTGGGATTCCTATTATTGAAGCGCTCTACAGTGGAGTACCTGTCATAACTTCTAAGGGGGGCTGTTTTTCGGAAGCTGGCGGACCATCAAGCATTTATATAAATTCACAGAATGAAAACGAGCTTCAAACAGCAGTTGAAAGCCTGTATTCCGAATCTCATGAATCTCGAAAAAAACGTATTGAATCGGGGCTTAATTATGTGCAAAAATTCAATGACGATGCCTTAGCAAAGCAATGGAATGCGCTCTACAAATCGCTATTGACATGAATAAAACCATCTGTTTTTTTAATACAGCAATTCCTTGGGGTGGCGGAGAAAAGTGGCATTTTGAAATGGCAAAATACCTCCACGAGTCAGGGCATTTCGTTGTGATTTTCTGTCACAAAAAAAGTATTCTTTTCGAAAAAGCAAAAGCACATAACATCCCCTACAAAACAATTAGCAACAGCAATACTAGCTTTTTGAATCCTTTGAAGCTACTATACTTTTCAAAATTGCTTCAAAAA
Organism: Bacteroidota bacterium; assembly: GCA_009937085.1. Classification (GTDB taxonomy): domain Bacteria; phylum Bacteroidota; class Bacteroidia; order Flavobacteriales; family Flavobacteriaceae; genus UBA7446. The sequence goes on along the minus strand of JAACDD010000002.1, from coordinate 13,211 downwards.
TATCAAATAGGCACGTTAGTGCTGAACCTATCACAAGATGTAAAATCTGGCGGAATAGCAGCAAAGTTGGCGGGTGTTAAACGCATTATTTATCGGAGAGGAAGCGCCATTCCCGTACGAAATTCAAGCTTAAATCGGTTTTTGTTTAAAAATATCATTGATGAAGTTCTTGTCAACTCCAAAGCTACACAAGACTGCATCTTACAAAACAATACAGCGCTTTTTCCAAAAGACTACATCAAGGTTATTCCAAACGGGATTGATGGACAAACCTTAGTCAAAAAAGATTTTAATCCATATTACAAACGAAAATCATCCGAGCTGATTCTAACAAATCTGGGACGCTTGGAAGAGCAGAAAAATCAACTCTTCTTAGTTGATGTGGCAAATGAGCTTCGTGACCGAGGATTAGATTTTCATATGATCATTGGTGGAAGTGGTAGGCTCGAAGCATCAATAAAAGCGAAAATAAACACATACAAACTTGAGTCATTTATTAAATTAGTAGGTTTTGTAGAAAACCCTAAAGATTTATACATGAGCGGTGACCTCTTTTTATTGCCATCGCTGTGGGAAGGTTTTGGATATGTAATTACTGAAGCTGGATTAAGCCAAAAACCCACGATTGCGTTTGATATTAGCTCAAATCCGGAAGTAATTGTAGAAAATAAATCTGGGATTTTAGTACCCGCAAATGACGTAATCGCATTCTGTGATGCGATAATGACTTTTGATAAAAATCGAGAACGCATCATTGAAATGGGGGCTTTTGCACAAAAACATATTTTGGACTCGTTTGATAAAGTCAAACTAAACAAAAAATTAGCCAACTATCTCACTAAAAAAGAGACTCCAAAAATATCCGCAATTGTTACAACATATAACGAGGAAAAGAATATTGAAAACTGCTTAAACTCGATTGAGTGGGCAGATGAAATTTTAGTTATTGACTCGTTTAGCACGGACAATACTGTTCCGCTATGTGAAAAATTTGGTGCACGGGTTTTACAACGCAAATACAACTATGCCGCAGACCAAAAGAATTGGGCTATTCCGCAAGCAAAACACCCGTGGATTGTCTTGCTAGACGCAGATGAAATGGTGTCGGAAAATTTAGCTGCTGAGATAAAAGAAATCTTACGAACAAGACCAAAGCAAACGGCTTTTTGGGTGCGAAGAACAAACTTTTTTTTAGGAAAAAAAGTACGCTTTTGCGGTTGGCAAAATGATCGTGTCGTACGTCTTTTTTATCGAGATTATCACAGGTATGAAAATAAAATGGTACACGCAGAAATTGAGCATACCAAACCTTTTGGGAGTTTGAACAGTACTATAATCCATCACACCACGAGCAATTTGGAGCACTACACCAAAAAAATTGAACGTTATGCACACTATGCAGCTCAAAGCTATATTAAAAAAAATAAAAATATTGGGCTTTTCAACTTGTACATAAAACCTACGTTTAAATTTTTAAATAGTTATATCCTAAGAGGAGGCGTTTTGGATGGGAAAACGGGGTGGATCATTTGTAAATTACGTGCTCAAGAAACTTGGTTAAAGGCAAGAATTGCATTAGACTATAAAAATGAAAACAAATATTAACAATTTCGTTTCAGCCTTAAAGCAAGGAAAAACGCTCCTCTACCCTGCCGATACCATTTGGGGATTGGGGTGTGATGCAACAAATCAAAAAGCAGTGGATGCCATTTTTAAACTAAAAAACCGTCCAAAAAACAAGCCGCTTATTGCACTTGTTGCCGATGTTGATATGCTAAAACAATACGTGGAAAAAATCCCTAATAACATAGAAGAACTACTTCAAAGCGATCAACCCACCACCCTTGTATATCCCAAAGGCAAAGGACTAGCAAAAGGCGTTATCAGCGAAAATGAAAGTGTAGCCATACGGATTCCTAAACCCTGTTTTGTACTTGATTTAATCACAGCATTTGGAAAACCGATTGTGAGCACCTCTGCAAACTTAAGCGGTGCGCCCATTCCAGTAACCTACCACGAAATAGACGCACAAATTTTGGCGCGAGTAGACGAAGTAGTACCTTTGAATAAAGACAACCTAGCACAAATTCCGTCGCGCGTTTTGAAAGTATTACCCGATGGAAGCGTGAAGCAATTGCGATGAAAATAAACAATACACATATCAACAAGGCACTTGAGTTGCCTGCATTTGCTTATGTACAAAAAGCCGCCGATGCCCTGGAAGTGGAGGCATATGTTATTGGTGGGTTTGTTAGAGACACATTTTTGGGGCGCGAGACAGGCTCGGATATAGATATTGTTGCTGTTGGCAGCGGCATTGACTTGGCAAGAAAAGTTGCCGAATTACTGCCTGGAAAAAATCAAATACAAGTGTTTAAAAACTACGGCACTGCGATGATAAAGTTTGGTGATACGCAACTTGAATTTGTAGGTGCGCGCAAAGAAAGTTATACTTCCGATAGCCGAAATCCAGTTGTGGAAAATGGCAGTTTGGAAGATGACCAAAACCGACGAGATTTTACCATCAACGCCTTAGCGCTTTGCTTAAATGCTACACAATTTGGCAAACTACTAGATCCATTTGATGGGGTTTCGGACTTGGAAAAAGGAATATTACGTACGCCCTTAGACCCTGATATTACCTATTCTGATGATCCGTTACGCATGCTACGTGCCATCCGATTTGCAAACCAGCTAGACTTCGAGATTGAACAAGAATCCTTTGATTCTATCATCAAAAACAACAAACGCGTTGATATATTGTCCAAAGAGCGTATTGTTGAAGAACTGAACAAAATATTGGCTTGTACAAAACCGTCAACAGGGTTTTTATTACTCGAAAAAACAGGTCTACTAGCGCGTATTTTACCTGAGCTCATCGCCCTAAAAGGCATTGACGAGGTTGAAGGACAACGCCACAAAGACAACTTTTATCACACCCTTGAAGTCGTGGATAATATCAGCGAATATGCTAACAATGTTTGGTTGCGCTGGGCTGCACTTTTACACGATATTGGCAAAGCACCCACGAAAAAATTTGATAAAAAAGTAGGCTGGACTTTTCATGCACACGAATTCGTTGGTGCCAAAATGGTGTATAAGCTATTCAAACGAATGCGCATGCCCTTAAATGAGAAAATGAAGTATGTGCAAAAACTCGTTTATATGAGTTCAAGACCCATAGTTATTGCACAAGACGATGTTACCGATTCTGCCGTACGGCGGCTGATATTTGATGCTGGAGACTTACTCGATGATTTACTTTTACTCTGTAAAGCAGACATTACAACTAAAAATCCAAAGCGATTTGCACGCTACCATCAAAACTTTGAAGTCGTTAAGAATAAAGTGGAAGAAGTAGAAACTAGAGATCATATTCGAAACTTTCAACCGCCTGTATCAGGAGAAGAAATCATGCGTATTTTTGCACTTAAACCGTGCCGTCAAGTAGGGGAAATTAAAGAAGCTATTAAAGAAGCTATTTTGGAAGGTGAGATTCCAAACGAATACGAAGCTGCACATGCATTTATGTTAACCAAAGCGCAAGCAATGGGCATATCGCCCGCCTAATTATGTATAAAAATCTACAACGCTGGACGCGTATTTCTCTCGTTATCGTGTATCTTGTTATTGCTGCAGGTGCTACGGTACGTATGACGGGTAGCGGTATGGGGTGCCCAGACTGGCCCAAGTGTTTTGGGTATTACATTCCCCCTACGCAAGCCGAACAATTGGAATGGAAACCCAATACTACATATCAAAAAGGAAATGTCATTATTGACAATGAACGCCTTTTAATTGCTTCAGAAAAATTCACAAGTGCTCAACGTTTTGATCCCTCTTTTTGGGAACCTTACACCAAGCACGATTACGCAATCTTTGATGCCAAACACACATGGATTGAATTCATAAATCGATTACTTGGAGCACTTTCTGGTTTGGCCATACTTATACTTTTTGGATACAGCCTAAAATGGTGGCGCAAAAAGCCCATCATTTTTATTTTTTCGTTGCTATCACTCGTTGGGATTTTGTTTCAAGCGTGGCTGGGAAAAACAGTTGTAGACTCCAATTTATTACCGTTAAAAATCTCACTACACATGCTTATGGCATTATTGCTTATTGGATTTTTACTGGTAGTGCGTGTAGCCTCTAAGTCTTTTGGGCTAAGTAAATTACCCCCTCGAAAAATTCGAGTATTGCTCTACGTAACCTTTACACTCACCTTAATTCAAATAATACTTGGCATACAGGTTAGGCAATTTGTCGATGTGCAAATTGATAGATGGGGTTACGGATTACCACAGTTTTGGCTGGCTGCACCAGAGCTGAACTTTTACATTCACAGAAGCCTATCTATAATTGTAATAGCAACCAATGCTATGCTTTACTTCAACGTAGTAAAAGCACAAATAGAACGCATTTTTATTCAACGTATTTTATGGCTCATTGGAGCGGAAGTGCTACTCGGTATTGCCATGTTTTATTTGGATTTTCCATTTGCCACACAACCGCTACATTTGGTACTAGCAACGCTGTTATTTGGCGTGCAATTGTATTGGATTTTACGCATTAACTTACACCGTTATGATTTATCACTTTAGACTTATTTTAGACACCAAAGAGGATGTTTTCCGCGATATCGCACTCGAAGAAAATGCCACATTTGAAGACTTTCACAATGCCATAACACAAGCATTTGGTTTTGGTGGATCTGAAATGGCGGTTTTTTATGAAAGTGATGATGAGTGGCAACAAGGCGATTCCATTTCGTTGTTTGATATGGGAGAAGATGACGCACGTCGCATGAGCGACACCATACTTCACGATATTTTCCCACACATATCTAAAATGCTCTATGTCTATGACTTTTTAAATCTGTGGACTTTCTTTGTTGAACTTATCGAAACCGACGAGCCTAAACCGGGAAACACTTATCCATTACTTCTTTTTTCGCACGGAGATGTCCCAGAAGAAGCACCTGAAAAAACATTTGAGGCCGATAAAGACCAATGGAGTGATGACGACTTTGACGAAAACGGCATGGACAATTTTGACGAACCGTCAGAAGATTGGTATTAGCGATTTACCCGTAGCATTTCGTGGTTTTCATAGTTCCGCTTAACAAAGTGAAACGCCGCACGAACAAGCTCCCCCATTGAACGACTTTTTAGAAACGAAGATTGCTGCGTTAGCTCATACACCTCTTTGCGTAATTGCTCGATTTTCTCAGGCGTTGAGATATGGTCATTGAGCATACACTTTAGCAATTGTGTTAAACGGGTTTCGTTACTCAAAATACGTCGGGCTATGGTTGCCCGTTCTTCAATTTTGTACTGGTCAATAGATGTTTTGTCCAAATGATCTTTAACCAACATAACCATAGGAAAGTTTTCTTTAAAAAATTGTGGACGATAGACCTTTAAGTCCCCTTCATAAGACTGTTGGTCAAAATCAATGGCACGGATTTTATAAATAACTTTATCAAAATCGTGAATGGGAATAATGACATAATTGTATGCTCGCATATCGCCCAGCAGCCGAATCATACAGCGTTCATTAAATTTTACAAACGATTTTGCAATCTGATTGCGTTCAGTCTTGGTGCATTTTGGTAAAAATTCTTCAATAAATTCATCCCCTGGAATACCTGCAATATGCTCTTCAATAAGCGTGTTTTGATATACCAAAAAATTTAAGTTATTCGGTGAAAGCATATGCTCCAGTTCCAACCCATAAATACGTGAGGCATCTGCCTTTTTTACATAAAAATAAATGAAGTTGTCATTGAGCGTGTTCCGAATTTTAACTCGAAAAGGCTTTGAGTTTCCAAACGTACAATAGTCAATGCAATCCACATTGAGGTACGGAATCGTCATGGCGCTCCCGTCAGAATGCAACAAAGCATAAACCTGCTTAAGCTGCTCATCAATTTCTATTCTATCGCTATCTGAATAAAACACACGTACCCAAAGACTGTCTTGGTCGTGTTTATTCATTACCGCAACAGAACCCGAGAAACGCAGCAAATCATCATAAAAAATAGGAATTTTCAACGACCGAGAATACTCCTCCAAATAATCCGCTAAAAACGGACTAATAGGATAGGTTGGTTTTTTTTTCGAAATTAGCTTATCACGCATGCTTCAAAGTTAGGGCTTTGTGTAACAAAATACAGCACCATACGTTATTAGAACAATGAGCACCATTTTAAACGTAACCGACTTAACCAAAAAATTTGGGCGACTTACTGCAGTAAACGCACTTTCTTTTTCCATAAACAAAGGAAATGTATATGGAATTCTTGGTCCAAATGGAAGTGGAAAATCAACCACGCTTGGGATGATTTTAAATGTCGTAAATCCAACTTCTGGAACATTTTCTTGGTTTGACGGAACACAAAATACGCATCAGGCGCTAAAGCGTGTAGGTGCTATTATTGAGCGACCCAATTTTTATCCCTATATGACCGCCGCGCAAAACTTGCGCTTGGTATGTCGGATCAAAGAGGTACCGCAATCCAAAATTGAAGAAAAATTAGAACTGGTTGATCTTTTGGATCGCAAAAACGACAAGTTTAAAACCTATTCGTTAGGCATGAAGCAGCGATTGGCTATCGCCTCTGCCCTACTCAACGACCCAGAGATTCTAATTCTAGATGAACCCACGAACGGATTAGACCCGCAAGGAATTGCGCAAGTGCGTGGCATTATCAAAAAAATTGCAGCGCAAGGAACAACAATTTTGTTGGCTTCGCATTTATTAGACGAAGTAGAAAAAGTATGCTCACACGTATTGGTTTTACAAAAAGGAACGCGAATTTACTTTGGTGAGGTAACAGCACTTACCACAGACCTCGGCTATTTTGAAATCAATGCAACTGACGTAACAGCACTTCAAAATATTCTTGACAAACACAAGGATATTGAAAAAATTGAAATCCATGAATCTTATATTCTTGCGTATCCGAACAAGACCATTTCCGCTACTGATCTCAGTAAATCGTTAAGTGAGCAAGGGATTATCATCACGCATTTTGCCCAAAAACACAAAACTTTAGAAGAGCAATTTTTAAGTCTAACGAAAAACCAACAACTATGAAACGATTGTTTTGGATAGAGTTTGACAAATTGCGCACCAACCGCTCTAGCCGTATTTTGATTGGTGCTTATTTTATTTTACTTACTTCTATTGCCCTCATAGCAGCTATCAAATTTGATGTTGGCCCCATTAAGTTTCATTTGGCAGAGCAAGGCATTTTTAATTTTCCCTATATCTGGCATTTTAATGCGTTTATCGGGGCATTATTCAAAATCTTTTTGGCGGTGGTTATCGTTTCTATGACTGCTAATGAATACAGCAATAAAACCATCAAACAAAACCTGATTGATGGACTTAGTAAACGCGAGTTTTTACACTCCAAATGGGTTATGATTCTAATGTTTGCAGCTATTTCCACCCTTTTTATTTTCGTGGTTTCGCTGATTTTGGGGCTGATGTATTCCAATTACAACGAAATCGGAATTATTTTTAAAGACTTGGAATACCTGTTGGCATACTTTCTAAAATTGGTCGCTTTTTTTGCATTTTGCTTGTTTTTAGGAACTGCCATCAAGCGTTCTGCTTTTGCGTTGGGGTTTTTGGGTGTTTGGCAAATGTTTGAAGGGATCAGCTATGGCATATTAAAATGGAAGTCACCTTCTTGGATAGATGCTGATCAAGTGTTCAGGCTGTTTCCACTAAACGCGATGAGCAACCTTGTGCCAGAACCTTTTACACGCCTTTCGGCAGTACGTAACCTTGCTGAACAAGTAGGCGAAATCATGCAAACCAATACTACTGTTCGCTTTTGGGACATTGTGATTGTACTTATTTGGTCCTATATTTTTTATTTACTAACCTATAGACTACTTATGCGCCGTGACCTCTAAGTTTTTGCTATTTTTGGCATGCTATGGAGTTCGAGCTTATTTCTGATTTTAAACCCACTGGCGATCAGCCAAAAGCGATTCGTCAATTGGCGATGGGACTTGCCGAGCAAGATAAATTTCAAACACTTTTAGGAGTTACAGGATCTGGAAAAACCTTTACAGTTGCCAACGTTATTGCCGAAACAAGACGTCCCACTCTCGTTTTAGCGCATAACAAAACGCTTGCAGCACAGTTGTATTCAGAATTTAAGCAGTTTTTTCCCAATAATGCCGTTGAATATTTTGTGTCTTACTACGATTACTACCAACCCGAGGCGTATATTCCTACTTCGGGGACTTATATAGAAAAAGATTTATCTATTAATGATGAAATTGAGAAGTTGCGGCTAAGCACCACCTCTTCGTTGCTTTCGGGCCGACGCGACGTAATTGTAGTAGCTTCGGTTTCCTGTCTGTACGGAATTGGAAATCCTGTAGAATTTAAAAAGAGTGTGATTCATATTCAGGTAGATGAAGTGATTCCTCGAACAAAATTACTGCATCAACTGGTACAAAGCCTTTATGCACGGACTACTGCCGATTTTTTACATGGGAATTTTAGAGTAAACGGAGATGTAATTGACGTGTTTCCAAGTTATGCCGATCATGCCTTTAAAATTCATTTTTTTGGAGATGAAATCGAAGCAATCGAAGTATTTGATCCGCTGACAGGAAATATCAAAGAAAATTTTGAGCAACTGACCATATACCCTGCAAATATGTTTGCGACTTCTCCCGAAGTGCTGCAAAACGCCATTCATCAAATTCAAGATGACCTAACCGCGCAAGTGGATTATTTTAAGGAAGTTGGCAAACATTTGGAAGCAAAACGATTGGAAGAACGCACCAATTTTGATTTGGAAATGATTCGTGAATTGGGTTATTGTTCGGGCATAGAAAATTACTCTCGTTACATTGACGGACGTGAACCTGGCACGAGACCCTTTTGTTTGTTAGATTATTTCCCAGATGATTTTTTGATGGTAGTGGACGAAAGCCATGTAACCTTATCGCAAGTGCACGCCATGTATGGAGGTGACCGTAGCCGCAAAGAGAATTTGGTAGAATACGGCTTCCGATTGCCTGCTGCGATGGATAATCGCCCATTGAAATACGAAGAATTCGAGCAATTACAACGACAAGTTATTTACGTGAGTGCCACACCTTCGGACTACGAGCTGGAGCAAACGCAAGGCGTTTATGTGGAGCAAATTATTCGTCCGACTGGACTCTTAGACCCGATTATCGAAGTGCGTCCAAGCTTAAATCAAATTGATGATTTGGTAGAAGAAATTCAGCTACGCACCGAAAAAGACGAACGCGTTTTGGTCACCACACTTACCAAGCGGATGGCGGAAGAGCTCACCAAATACCTCTCCCGTATTGCCATTCGCTGTAGGTACATTCACAGCGATATTGACACCCTTGAACGAGTTGAAATCATGCATGATTTACGCAAGGGATTGTTTGATGTGTTGATTGGCGTAAACCTTTTACGAGAAGGATTAGACCTTCCCGAAGTTTCGTTAGTAGCAATTTTGGATGCAGATAAAGAAGGTTTTTTACGTTCGGCACGCTCACTGACACAAACTGTTGGGCGAGCAGCGCGAAACTTAAACGGTATGGCGATCATGTATGCGGATAACGTTACCAAAAGCATGCAAAAAACCATTGATGAAACGCTATACCGAAGGGCAAAGCAAATGGCGTATAATGAAAAACACAACATTACACCACAAGCATTAAACAAAGCATTAGACGAAACTTTTGAACGTATGAATGCGGCTCCCGAATCAGCAACTTTAGAAAAAGAGGATATTGCTTATTTATCAAAAGATGCACTACAAGCCAAAGTACGTAAGACACGAAAAGACATGGAAAAAGCCGCTATGGATATGGATTTTATCCAAGCGGCTCATTTTAGAGATGAAATTGAGCGCATGCAAAACCAACTAAAAACGTTGGCTTAATACGCGAACAATTACTTGATTTCAATCTGCTTTTTGGGTTCAGGAATTGCTTCTTGCAGTTTTGGCAAGGAAATAGTCAAAATGCCATTGTCATATTTAGCGTTGATTCCTGTAGTATCAATAGTTTCGGGTAGTCTAAAACTACGCTGAAAACTATCGTAGGCAAACTCACGACGTGTATACTGAGCCGTTTTGTTTTCATCTTTATGCGTGGTTTCACTGGAAACAGTCAACACGTGGTCGTCTAGCTCCACATTGAAGTCTTTTCTGGTTTTACCAGGAGCAGCAACAGCTACCTCAAAAGCAGTATCTGTTTCTACAATGTTTACGGATGGTACATGTGTACGCGCCGATGTTGTGGTTAACGGAAATCCTGTTCCGAAAAACTCATCTAATAAAGATGGAAATAATGGATTTGTGTTTCTACGAACTAAATTCATGATGTTAGGTTTTAATATTATACACCTAACTCATGGCAAGCATCGTACCGATGGCGTTTTAATGACTTTATGTCATTGTATTTCGTAAAAATACTGACAATGTGTCTGCTTACTGAAGTACAGCTTGTACTTTATCAGCAGCTTCTTGAAACAAAATGGCACTTTGCACTTCAAGACCCGAAGCGTCAATCAGTTCTTTTGCAATGTCTGCATTGGTTCCTTGAAGGCGCACAATAATGGGAACATTAATCGCATCTCCCATATTTTTATACGCATCTACAATTCCTTGAGCAACACGGTCGCAGCGTACAATTCCACCAAAAATATTAATCAAAATTGCTTTAACCTTAGTGTCTTGTAAAATGATACGAAACGCCGCTTCAACGCGGGCAGCATCTGCTGTTCCACCTACATCTAAAAAGTTAGCAGGGTCGCCACCAGCTTGTTTAATCAAATCCATCGTAGCCATAGCAAGACCGGCTCCGTTTACCATACAACCTACATTGCCATCTAAAGCGACATAGTTAAGTCCTACTTCGCGAGCTGCCACATCGGTAGGGTTTTCTTCACGAATGTCACGCATCGCTTCAAAATTAGGATGACGGAACAACGCGTTTTCATCGAGTGTTACTTTAGCATCTACAGCGATAATCTTATCATCGGATGTTTTCAGCACTGGGTTAATCTCAAATAAGGCTGCATCTGCACCCACATAGGCCTTATACAACGCAGTTACAAATTTGGTCATTCCCTTAAACGCAGTTCCTGATAGACCAAGATTAAAAGCCACTTTTCGTGCTTGAAAGGGGATCAACCCAACAGTTGGGTCAATTTCTTCTGTGAAAATAAGTTCTGGTGTTTGTTCAGCAACGGTTTCGATATCCATTCCTCCTTCTGTAGAATACATAATCATGTTGCGTCCTGAGGCGCGATTGAGCAATACAGAAATGTAAAATTCTTTAGGCTCGGAATCTCCTGGATAGTACACATCTTCAGCCACCAATACTTGGTATACTTTTTTCCCTTCGGCTGTAGTTTGTGGTGTTACCAGTTGCATACCAATGATATCATCCGAAATTTGCGCTACCTCATCCAAAGATTTTACAAGTTTTACTCCGCCGCCTTTTCCGCGACCACCTGCATGGACTTGTGCTTTAATGACATGCCAATCTGTTCCTGTTTCCTCAGTAAGTTGTTTGGCTGCAGCAACTGCTTCATCTGGAGTAGTAGCTACTACGCCACGTTGAATGCCTACGCCAAATTGAGCTAAAATTTCTTTTCCCTGGTATTCGTGTACGTTCATCGGTCTATTTTAAAGGACAAAAATAAACAATCAAAAGGGCATCTACATGATAAACAAAAAAAGATGTTTGTTATATTTATAACACGGTGTTTTATTTTTAATATATTTTCACAATCAACACTTCTTTCATCTATCAAAAACCTACATTTGCCGAAATTATTTGTCATGCAGCATCAAGATTTAGTACAGATAAGTCAAGATTTTGGAAGTCCTATATATGTGTATGATGCACATGTAATGGAACAACAATACACACGACTTACGCGTGCGTTTAATGCAGTACCGCATTTGCGCATCAACTATGCAGTAAAAGCACTTTCAAATCTTAGCGTACTAAAATGGATGCATCATTTGGGCGCAGGATTAGATACTGTTTCTATTCAAGAAGTACAACTTGGACTTGCGGCAGGTGTTGCACCGCATGAAATCATTTACACCCCTAACGGCGTATCGCTTTCTGAAATTGAGGAAGTAGCACAAATGGGCGTTCAAATCAATATTGACAACTTAGACATATTGGAGCAATTTGGCACGGCGCATCCAACTGTTCCCGTGTGTATTCGTATCAATCCGCATATTATGGCGGGTGGAAATGCAAACATCTCAGTTGGGCATATTGATTCAAAATTTGGTATCAGCATTCACCAAATGCCACACCTATTACGCATTGTGGAAAATACAGGTATGCATATTAATGGTGTGCACATGCATACAGGAAGTGATATTTTGGATATTGAAGTGTTTTTACATGCTGCAGAAATATTATTTGACACGGCACGCCACTTTACAGATTTGGAATTTTTAGACTTTGGTAGTGGGTTTAAAGTACCCTACAAGCAAGGCGATAACGAAACTAATATCGAAGAGTTAGGCGAAAAATTAAGCGTTCGCTTTAACGCCTTTTGTGCCGAATACGGCAAAGAATTGGTGTTGGCATTTGAGCCAGGCAAATTTTTGGTAAGCCAAGCAGGCTATTTTTTGACGCAGGTAAACTCGGTAAAGCAAACAACTTCCACCGTTTTTGCACAAGTAAACAGTGGCTTTAACCACCTTATACGACCCATGCTATACGGTGCACAACACAGTATTGAAAACATCTCAAACCCAGAAGGACGTGAGCGTTTTTACTCTGTTGTTGGCTACATCTGCGAGACAGATACGTTTGCAAACAACCGTAAAATTTCTGAAATCAGCAACGGCGATGTATTGTGTTTTCACAATGCGGGTGCCTATTGCTTTAGCATGGCAAGTAACTATAACTCACGCTACCGTCCTGCCGAAGTGCTTTGGCACAATGGCGAAGCGCAGCTTATACGCAAAGCAGAATCTTTTGACAACCTTGTGGAAAACCAAGTGGTATTGGATTTTAATACGGTTGAAGCGTAGTTTTACTTTTACTACTGCTGTTTTTTAAACTTTTCAAAGTCGTTTTCCGCTAATACTTTGGGCCAACTGTTGTTGTCTTTGTTGATGTCTGCCGTTGCATTGTCGGGATCTACCACGACTCCTACGAGCTCTTTGTTTGTCG
>JAACDD010000126.1 GCA_009937085.1 Bacteroidota bacterium | reverse complement strand
GCTATGGTTAGCGGGACAACGGTTTATCCATCGCCGATATCAATTGCTGCCACTTTTAGTAATGATTTTGCATTTGACGTGGCCAAACAAAGTGCTAGGGAAATGAGGGCTACAGGCTCTCAATGGACTTTTATGCCAAATATTGATGTGGCACGTGATCCTAGGTGGGGTCGAGTTGGTGAAACTTTTGGAGAAGACCCTTTCATGGTAGGAGAAATGGGTAAAGCTATGATTAAAGGTTTTCAAGGAGAAGACTTTAGCAATCCAAATAATGTAATTGCTTGCGCAAAGCATATGATTGCTGGGGCTGAACCACTCAATGGACTAAATATTTCTCCAATGGATGTTTCGGAAAGAACGCTTTATGAAATACATTTACCTCCCTATAAAAGGGCAATAGACGCTGGCGTTTATTCCATTATGGCAGCGCATAACGAACTTAATGGTATTCCTAGCCATATGCACAAAGGTCTTATGACAGATCTGTTTAGAAATGAATGGGGTTTTGACGGATTTTTTGTAAGCGATTGGTACGACGTTAAGCGAATATGGTCATATCACAAGGTGGCTAGAAACTACAAGGAAGCATCCTTGTTTTCGGTAGCTGCAGGCATGGATATGAATATGCACGGACCTGATTTTTACGATTTTGTTATTGCTTTAGTCAGAGAAAAAAAATTATCAATGGATCGCGTTGATGAGGCATGCTCAAAAATATTATACGCAAAATTTCAACTTGGTTTATTCGAAAACCGATTTGTGGACACCTCCAAAATAGGCGAAAATGTGTTTATAAAAAGTCATTTGGATAAAGCTGAAGAAATAGCGGATAATGCCATTACACTATTAAAAAATAACGACTTACTTCCAATCAATAACTCAAACTCAAAGCGGATATTGGTTACGGGGCCTAATGCACATAACAACACTACTTTGGGCGATTGGCATTTTGAACAGCCTGCAGAAAACGTGGTAACCATTTTTGAGGGTATACAGGAAATAGGAGAAAAGTACAATCATAAAGTAGATTATTTTGATTCAGGAATTAAGATTAGAAACATTCAAGATTCGAAGATCACGGCTACTTCTGAAATGTCAGCAAACTATGACCACGTATTTGTTGTTGTTGGTGATAATTCATTAAGATATAATTGGGAAGGCGGTAAAAGTTTTCAAAAGACAGCAGGAGAAAATAAGGCGAGAAGCTTTTTAGGTCTTCCAGGAAAACAACTTGATTTAGTGAAAGCCATTTATGAAAAAAACAAGAATCTGACAGTGGTTTATGTAAGTGGTAAACCGATTAGCGAGCCATGGATAGAAGAGAATATTAAATCGATTATTCATGCATGGGAGCCCGGAAGTATGGGCGGTAAGTCGTTGGGCAAAATAGTTTTTGGAATGATTAATCCAAGCGGAAAAATGCCTATTACCACAGCAAGGTCAGTAGGTCAGCTCATAATGGTTTATAACCATAAACCCACAAATTATATACACAAATATGCTTTTGAGAAAACAAAACCGCTTTACCCATTTGGTTACGGATTAAGCTATACTACCTTTTCAATTTCAGCTCCAAAACCAGCTGAATATATATGGGACGGAAAGGGTACATTAGAAGTAGCGACAACTGTTCAAAACACAGGGAATAGGGCAGGAACTGAAACGATCCAATTGTATATAAGAGATAAATTTAGTACGGTTACAAGACCTGTATTGGAATTGAAAGCGTATGACAAAATCTACCTCCAACCAGGAGCGTCAAAAAAAGTTACGTTTTCGTTAACCGCTGAAGCCTTTGCCTATTACAACATTGACATGAAATATCTAGCTGAAAAAGGGGACTTTATCATATATGCGGGTAACTCATCTGCTGCTAAAAGTTTGAAGGAAGTAAAAATAAACCTGACCCAAAATATTTATTTAAATGAAAAATAATATACGTACTTGCCTGTTGTTAATCCTTTTTGGTTTTAGCATTCAAGCACAAGAAACAAAACCGAAAAATGTACTCTTCATTATTGTGGATGACCTAAGGCCTGTATTGCCGACGTATGGTGCAAAACATATCGTTGCGCCCAACATCACCAATTTTGCTAATGACGCTGTTCAGTTTAACAATGCCTTTGTGAATATTCCAACATGTGGTGCCTCACGCGCCAGTATACTAACCGGAATACGCCCAACCAAAGCGTATTTTAAAAAATTCACCACCTCGATAAGCAATGATATGCCAGATGCGATTACTTTTCCGGGACTGCTAAAATCAAATGGTTACACCACCATTAGCAACGGTAAAATATCTCATAACAGAAATGATATGAAGCATACATGGTCTGAAATATGGAGGCCTAAGGCACGTTTTAATAATCAAGACTATATTGATGAAGAAACAAGTAAAACGTTAGAAGCTGAAGGCATTCCAGGGGTTTATCCATTTGAAAAATTAGAAACATCAGATGAATCGTACAAGGATGGAAAAATTGCCAACAAAGCAATTAACGATTTAAAAAAATTAAAAGACCAGGATGCCCCTTTTTTATTAGCCGTTGGATTTTTAAAACCGCATTTGCCATTTAATGCTCCCAAAAAATATTGGGATTATTATAATGCTGAAGACATTAAACTACCTCCTAACAATACCTTCCCCGAAAATGGACCGCGTTCTGCTGGTAATTGGTACGAGTTAGTTAAGTATAAAGGCATTCCAAAAGATGTTGAGGGAGCGGGTCGCAATGGAGCATTACATACGCTTGAGAAAGATTTTGCAAAGCAGCTTATTCATGGTTATTACGCTTGTGTGAGTTATACAGATGCGCAAATTGGAAAGGTATTAAATGCTTTAGATGATTTGGGAATGCGTGACGAAACCATTGTCATTTTCACAAGTGATCATGGTTTTAGCTTGATGGAGCATAACCGTTGGTCTAAACATAATCTATTCAGTGTTGAAAATAGAGTGCCACTGATGATACGTGTTCCAGGACTAACACAAAAAGCGCAATCGATGAGTTATGTGGAGCTCATTGATTTATATCCAACTATTAGCGAGCTATTGGATTTAAACACTCCTGAACGTGTGGAGGGAATATCATTGGTAAGCAACTTGAAAGACCCAAGTATTATATCAAAATCTGTTAGTTTTTCCAGAATATGGAACGGAGATATGATTTCATCCCCAGATTACTTATACGCTGAGTGGACGATCGAGGAAACAGGCGCGGTGTATGACAATATGTTGTATGACTTAAAAGCAGACTCGTTGGAAATGAAAAATTTGGCAGACCTGCCGAACTATAGAAAATTGGCTGACAGTCTAAGCCGAAATATCAAAGCAAAAAAGATTTATTAAAATGAAGAAAGGTATATTATTTATTATTTGCATGTGTTTTTTTGTTGGGTGTGAAAAAGCTGAAAAGCAGCCCAATATTGTTTTTATTATGTCAGATGATCACGCTGTTAGCGCAGTTAGTGCTTATCAAGATTGGCTTGCGGAACTTGCGCCAACTCCAAATATTGACCGCATTGCTCAAGAAGGAATGCTTATGCATGCCACATACAACACCAACAGTATTTGCGGGCCTAGCCGAGCGGCAATTCTAACAGGAAAATACAGCCATATTAACGGGTTTTTTAAAAATGAAAAGGGTGGTGATTTTGATGCATCACAACAAACATTTCCAAAGCTCTTACAAAAAGCAGGGTACCAAACTGCTGTAATTGGAAAATGGCACTTAGGTACTGCTCCAACGGGATTTGATTATTCAAAAGTGATGGTGAATCACGGAGGACAGGGCACCTATTTTGACACCGTTTTTGTTGAAAACGGTAATGACACCATCCTTGAAACAGAACGACACTCAACAGCTCAAGTTGCACATGATGCCCTGAAATGGTTGACAAAAAAGCGAGACAAAAGCAAGCCTTTTATGCTCATGTATCAATTTAAGGCACCACACCGCCCATGGACGCCAAATCCAAAATTTCAAGACCTGTACACTGAAGATTTTCCGCATCATGAAACATTTAATGACACCTATGAGGGACGTGAAGCTGCCTCTCAAAATATGTTGGAAATTGAGAACCATATGAATCGCAGAGATCTTAAAATTCCACCACCACCAGGGCTTAAACCTTGGCAAGAAGGCAAGTATTACCGCTATGGAAATAATGGAGAATTTTGGACACCAAATGACACCTTACAAGGAGCAGCACTAAAAAACTGGAAGTATCAACGGTACATTAAAGATTACTTGCGTTGTGTAGCTGGGGTTGATGAAGCTGTTGGTCAAATGCTTGATTTTCTAAAAGAAAACGGACTAGACGAAAATACAATTGTAGTTTATACCTCTGATCAAGGATTTTATCTTGGAGAACACGGTTGGTTCGACAAAAGGTGGATGTATGAGCCTTCGTTCCGCATGCCTTTTATGATCAAATATCCCAAAAAAATTAAAGCTGGAACACAGAACAAAGAACTACTGCTAAATATAGATTTTGCGCCAACTTTACTCGATTTAGCAGGGGCGGAGATTCCTAATGATATCCAAGGGGATAGTTTTAAACCACAACTTTTTGGAGAAAATTATCAAGGTAGAGATGCGGTGTATTATCATTATTACGAATACCCTTATTGGCACAATGTACAGCCGCACTACGGCGTAAGCACAGGAAAGTATAAACTCATTCATTACTATTATGATATGGACGAATGGGAACTGTTCGACCTTGTTGAAGACAAGAACGAAATGCATAATTTGTATGGAAAAACAGGGTATGAAGAAATTACAGCTACATTAAAGCAAAAAATAAAAGCACTTCAGGTACAGTACAAAGACGATATGTCTTTAGATGAAATGCGTTTGATGACTGACATGGTGGTGGAGCGTGTTTACAGTGAAAACACAAACTAAAATCATGCGAGCTTTTCTACGTTTTTATTGTATTTTAATTGGCGTGTGTTTGTCTATTTCGGCTTTTGGTCAAGACCAAAAAAAGACTAAAGTATTTTTGTTTGCTGGACAATCTAATATGGATGGAAGGGGAGATGCAAGTAAGCTTACAAAGGAAGATTTAGACGGACTTTTGTTTGCTCAAAAGCACATCCAATTTTACTATAAAGGATCTGTTCAGAATACAAAAGCCCCATTGATTATGGATGGCGCTTTAAATGTTACTGACCCGTGGCAATTTGTGAAAAAAAAGTTTAGACTAGAAAAATGTTTTGGACCAGAGTTGTTTTTTGGCATTAATCTTTCACAGGCATACCCAAATCAAAACTTTGTTTTTATAAAACGGTCTCAAGGAGGAACTTCCTTGTACGGAGCTTGGAACGCTGAGTGGAGCATTGAAAAAGCGAAGCGTATTGATGAAGAAAATAAGCCAAAACTTTTTAATGACTTTATCATAACAGTTGATGAACAACTCTCAAAACTACCTTCAGGAAGCTATGAATTAGCTGGGATGATTTGGGTTCAGGGAGAATCAGATAGTGGCAATAAACACGGTTCTTTACCATCTACATCATATGGAGAAAATTTAAAGAAGCTCATTCAAAAAGTCAGAGAACACTACAACTTACCCGAGCTTCCTTTTCTTATGCTTAACGTTGGTAGTAATAAAGTTGTGCACGGCATGAAAGATGCGGCTATGAGTATGTCTAACGTTACTTTAGTCGAAAAAAGCAATGACCCACTAAATGATAATTATACGCCCACATATACCCATTTTTGGAAAGGAAAGCCTGCTGACCACTATAATTATACGGGCATGAAAAAAATAGGAGCGTTATTTTTTAGCTCTTATCAAAAAAATTATGCTAGTTTTATAGGTAAATGAAAAAGTCAATAAGCGGTATTGTATTTGTTTTATTGACCCTTTGCTTTGCAAATGCCCAAAGTAAATACCCCAATATTATTTGGCTTGTTAGCGAAGATCAATCCCCCGAATTTTTCCCCATGTATGGCGATGACACGGTTCATTTACCGCACTTAGAAGCATTAGCAGCGGATAGTGTCATTTACGACAATATGCATGCTACAACTCCTGTGTGTGCGCCGGCTAGAAGTGCCATAATTACGGGAATGTATCCTACTACTTTGGGAACCCACAACATGCGCACCTATAATGAGGGGCGTGATACAAATCAACCCCAATTAGGTATTCCTAATTATTCTCCAAAATTCTCGGCTGACATCAAACCCTTTACAACGTATTTAAGAGAAGCTGGGTATTACTGTACCAATAGCAACAAGCAAGATTATAACTTTAAAATTAGCGAAGACGCTTGGGATCAAACCTGCCGTTATTGTAGTGGAGAACAAAAGGCTAATATCCACTGGCGTAATCGCGAAGAAGGGCAACCCTTTTTTGCCGTATTTAATTTTCAAATCACGCACGAGTCTCAAATTTGGCAACAACAAAACAACAAACGTTATGTAACTGCCGATGAGGTCAAAAACATCCCTCCTTATTTTCCAGACGACCCCATTGTTAGAGAAGATATGGCAACGAATTACAGTAATTTGGTGCGCATGGATAATGAGATTGGGAAGCTTATTGCGGAACTCAAAGCGCAAGGATTATATGAGAATAGTTATATTTTCTTTTACAGCGACCACGGCGGACCTTTTCCACGTCACAAACGTGCCATATACGACTCGGGAATAAAAGTTCCACTTATGATTAAACGCCCAAAAAGCGAGAAAGCAGGAACACGGAATGATGATCTTTGGAGCTTTATTGATTTAGCCCCAACGGTATTAGACCTTGCTAAAATCACGTTACCCAGCTACTTGCAAGGCAAATCTATTTTAAATGATAAGACCAACAGTAGGGAATATCTGGTGGCTGCCGCAGACAGATTTGATGGGCAAGTAGATAGAATTCGCGCGATAAAGAATAAGCGATTTAAACTTATTCGTAATTACAATGTATCACTTCCGCATGCGTTAGATGTGAATTACCGCAAGCAAGTACCCATGATGCGACGGCTTATGGAACTCAATGAAAAGGAGTTATTAAATGCGAACCAAAAGCGATGGTTTCAAACACCAAAACCTCCAATAGAGTTTTATGATTTGGTAGCGGACCCATTTGAACTCCATAATTTGGCTAGTGATTCAAGCTATACGGCTGAAATACGTGCGTTTGAACGTCAGTTGGATGCGTGGATAAAAACAACCAATGATTTGGGCGAACTTCCAGAAAGTGAAATTATTAAGTACTC
>JAACDD010000125.1 GCA_009937085.1 Bacteroidota bacterium | reverse complement strand
GCCTATGGTTTTGGTCCCGAAAAGCCACTTGCCAAAATTGACACCAAAACGGTAGATAGCTTGCTAAATATCACAGGATTTCAACGCGTTTCCTTAGTAGGCGATGGCAGCGTGGTCAAGGAAAATAAAAGCATATTTTTTGATTTTAACGCGATTGCAAAAGGCTATACGGTAGATGCGCTTGCAACCATGCTTGCTTCGTTGGGCTATGAAAATTATCTAGTGGAAGTAGGGGGTGAGTTGTTTGCAGCTGGCATAAACCCTGAAAAAGAAATTCCGTGGCGTGTTGCTATTGATCACCCAGAGCAGCAAAATACACGATCGTTTATTGCTACACTTGCGTTGCAAAACCAAGGTTTAGCATCTTCTGGGAATTACCGAAAATTCCGCACGGATGCAGCTGGGAATAACTATGTTCATACCATTAATCCAAAAACAGGTAAGCCTGTAAAAACTGCCATTTTGAGCACTTCAGTTTTGGCACCAAACACCATGCTTGCCGATGCCTACGCTACGGCACTTATGGCTATGCCCTTTGAAAAGGGTAAAGCGTTGATAGATTCCTTGTCTGAAGTTGAGGCCATTTGGGTTTTAGCAGTAAAAGATTCCGTTGAAGTAGTTTCGAGTGCTGGCTTTACGTTTACGCCTCAATAGGACGTACACAAATAGGTATATATTCCGTTTTTACTATTGCGTAGCGTGCGCGATCATCTTTAGAGAGTGTCTTTCCGTATTGCAGCTCATCTACCTGAAATCCAATCGTACGTAGCTTTTCGAAATAGTCCATCCCGTAAATTCTGACATGATCATATTGACCAAAAATTTTGGTGCGAGTAGCTTTGTCAGTGATACTATTGTCTTGAAAAGTTGTACTTCTTTTAGGGTCAAGAGGAACTTGAAGCAGCGCTTTTCCGCCGGGTTTTAACACGCGATACAATTCCTGCATCGCTTTGGTGTCGTTGGGAATATGTTCAAGGACGTGATTGCATAAAACCCAATCAAAACTATTATCATCAAAAGGTAATGCACAAATATCGGCTTTTATTTCAGCAAGCGGCGACTCTAAATCACAACTGATATAATCTAGATGTGGTAATTTTTTTAACCGAGAAATAAAGGCTTTTTCGGGTGCCATATGCAACACTTTACTAGCTGTTTGGAAAAAGTCGGTTTCGTTTTTTAAGTACAGCCAAATTAGGCGGTGACGCTCCAGCGAAAGTGTGCCAGGACTAAGTACATTTTGACGTATTTTAACATATCCATAGGGTAAAAATTTCCGATATGATTTTCCATTAATAGGGTCAGTAAATGTGTTCCCGCGATACCACAAATCTAGCATGGGCAACAACAAATTTGCGAACCGTTGCAAAACAGTTCTTGGGAAAAGGTGAAGGATACGCTTAGCTAAAGCCTTCATACGGGTAATGGAACGATCCTAAAAGCATCCTCTTCATCAGAAGTAATGCCCAACGCATCGTAAATGTATTTAAATGTTGAGAGTAATTCTGGCTTTCCGTTCACAATGGCAACATTATGCTCATAGTGTGCGCTTGGCGCACCGTCTGCCGTAAGGATTGTCCAGCCGTCTTGTAATTGCTTGATGCGGTGTGTTCCTTGATTAATCATTGGCTCGATTGCAACAACCATACCTTCCAAAAAACTTTTTCCTCTACCGCGTTTCCCGTAATTGGGCATTTCGGGTTTTTCGTGCATGGTGGTTCCCAAACCATGCCCGACCAATTCGCGCACTACGCCATAGCCAAACTGCTCTACATATTGCTGAATTGCAAACCCCACATCGCCAACACGATTTCCTGTTCGGAATGCCTCAATGCCTTTGTATAGCGATGCCTTAGTCCGGTCAAGAAGAAGTTTGGTTTCCGCATCAATTTCACCTACTTCAAAGGTGTAGGCATGATCGCCGTAATAGCCATTTTGGAGTACGCCACAATCAATAGAAATAATCTCGCCCTCTTGCAGTGGTGTATTGTTAGGGATACCGTGTACTACTTGTTCGTTTGGACTCATGCATAAGGTATTCGGAAAATCATAAAGTCCCAAAAAACCTGGGATAGCGTCGTGATCCCGAATAAAGGTTTCTGCTTTTTTGTCGAGCTCTAGCGTAGTAATACCGGGTTTGATTTCCGATGCTAGCATGCCAAGTGTTTTGGATACCAACAACGCACTGTTGCGAATCAACTCAATTTCTTCGGTTGTTTTTTGTAACGACATTATTCTTGATAGGTGTGTTTATATGCTGCTCCACTTAGTATGGCAAGCATATCTTCTTCTAAAAAATGAACTGGCGATTCTACAATACGGTTGATTTCCTTTCCGTTTTTGTAGAAAATAAATGTCGGAACGTGGGTAATTCCGTTTAACGTAGCACTTCCTGAAGGAGTTTTTTTGTCCTTATCCACAGCAATAATAGACACATCACCTTCAAAATCAACGGCGTCTAAAACTCTAAAAAAGACAGGCACTTGCAGTTGACTGTCTGCGCACCACGTTCCCATAAAAAGCGTTATTTCAATATCTTGAACTAATGGTTTTAGCTGATCTGTTGTTTTGGTAAAAGGATTGTAATTGTCGTATTCGGCAGTAAACCACTCGCTATGCGGTTGTTGTTTTAATTGATGTAGTTCAATAGGCCCCAGTAAATCTTTAGGTGCCGTTGAACATGCACCGACAAGGGCAAAAATAAAAATGACTACCGTTCTCATGGAGCGTACTTTAATAAGCTAAAGTAATGATTTTGCTGTCATGGCAGTTGGTTGCTCAATTCCCATAAGCGCTAATACGGTAGGCGCAATATCGCAAAGCGCCCCTTTGTTGATGCTTTTCGCGTCGTTATCAATCAAATATACAGGGACCAAATTTGTAGTGTGCGCAGTATTTGGACTTCCATCTGGGTTTATCATAGTATCGCAATTTCCATGGTCTGCAATGATGATAACCGAGTATTCACCTTCTTTGGCTGCTGCAACCACTTCTTCCGTACATGCATCTACAGTTTCGCAGGCTTTTATGGCAGCTGCCATATCACCCGTATGCCCTACCATATCTGGATTGGCAAAATTTAAACAGACAAAATCGGCTGCTTTTGCTTTCAGTTTTGGTACAATAGCATCTCGAATATCGTATGCGCTCATTTCGGGTTGTAAGTCGTAGGTAGCTACTTTCGGCGATGGACACAAAAGGCGTTCTTCGCCTTCAAAAGGTGTTTCTCTTCCACCGTTAAAGAAAAAGGTAACGTGCGGATATTTTTCAGTTTCTGCAATTCGGATTTGTGTTTTACCCGCATCGGCAAGAACTTCACCCAGTGTTTCTTGAATGTTCTCCTTATCATATACCACATGCACGTTCTGAAACGATTCGTCGTAGTTGGTTAGCGTAACATAGTGCAACGCAAGTGGCTCCATGTTTTGTTCTGGAAAGGCTTTTTGGCTTAACGCCTGTGTGAGTTGGCGTCCACGATCGGTACGGAAATTAAAGAAGATAACCACATCATCTGTCTTAATACGCCCCGCCTCGATATCTCCACTTTCGGGAATTGCAATCGGTTCAATAAATTCGTCTGTTGTACCCGCATCATAATTGGCTTGCATAATTTCGGCAAGGTTGGTTGTTTGCGTTCCTGTACCGCGAACGAGCACATCATATGCTTTTTTGATGCGTTCCCAACGTTGGTCTCTATCCATGGCAAAATAGCGTCCTACCACACTTGCCAAATGCGCATTTCTTGTGGCACACATTTCTTGTACGCGCGTCAAAAATCCCAATCCAGATTTTGGATCTACATCACGACCATCTGTAAAGGCATGCACATAACTCTTGGGTACGTCAGCTTCGTGTGCTGCGTTTAACAAACCTTCAATATGATTGATGTGTGCGTGTACGCCCCCATTAGAAACCAAGCCCACAAAGTGAACGGCTTTGTCATTTACTTTGGCGTATGCAAAGGCATCTTTGAGCACCCCTTCGTCTTTGAGTGTGTTTTGTTCCACTGCCCTATTGATTTTCGCCAAATCTTGATATACCACTCTACCAGCACCCAGATTTACGTGTCCAACTTCGCTATTGCCCATTTGTCCTTCGGGTAGTCCCACATGCATACCATCAGTGTGAAGTACATTGTGTACGGCATCTTGGCTTAAGCTATCTACAAAAGGCGTTTTGGCTTGTGCCACTGCCGAAACTGCGGGGTCAGGAG
The DNA here is from genome assembly GCA_009937085.1 of Bacteroidota bacterium. Classification (GTDB taxonomy): domain Bacteria; phylum Bacteroidota; class Bacteroidia; order Flavobacteriales; family Flavobacteriaceae; genus UBA7446. The sequence continues at coordinate 4,254 of JAACDD010000125.1, read as the reverse complement.
ATATACCCCAACCGTCTAAAATCATTAAAAGAACACGTTTGCTCATAAGGTTATTTTGTGGTGCAAAGATAATCTAAACAACTTTAAATTAACGTGAATTACTTCTTCAACAACGCTTTGTTTACCCCTATCACAAATTGGGTAAAATAACGCTCCCAAAAATCAACATCAATATAGGCGCTTCCATAAATCCCAATCGATTTAAAATAGGCAAAAGCGGTTCGGGAGTCGTATTGTTTCTGGTAGTGTTTGGCTTCGGGTAAATAGCTGTAATGCCAGGGTTCATACGAAAACCCAGTGCGGGAGGCATCGTTGGTATAGACCAAATAAAACCCAAAACGATTGGCGTTTTCCTCCATCCATTTTCGCAATGGGGCACAGGGTCCGTTGTTGTGACATTTTTCAGGGACTAAGACCCGTTTTTGGTTGGGTGCATTGCTGTCTGTGATGTCAATATCGGTGCCCCAATGATGGCGTGAGGTACCTGGAATGGTGGAATATTGCAGAATACGATCTATAGCATCTTTGGGTGGCAATCCTTCAGCGGTGTAGCGTTTGTACTTGTCTTCCCAAATATATTGCTGGCGCTCAAAGGAACGGTATGCCGAAACCAGTTGTAAATCAATGCCGTCTTGTAGTGCTGCTGTTTGCATGGCGCAAAAGGCTGCTGCTGTTTTTGGCGTGAGTTGGTTTCCTTCTAATTTCACCAAATGCGAATCGTCCAGACCCAATGTTTGTATAAGTGTGGGCTGTGCCATTATCATCTGGCAGATCAAAACAAAAAACAGGGTTATACGCATAGTTTTTTTGTCATTTTGTAGTGATTTCCTCCGTGATATAAGTTAAACATTTCGCCTTGTTTTTGGTAACCGAAACGTTCATAAAATGGAACGGCTAATAGTCGGGCGTTTAACCATAGCAGCGAAATTCTCATATTTTTTATTCGGTTTTCAGCTTCCAAAATCAATTGATAACCAATCCCTTTTTTTTGCATTTCATGCAGTACAGCCATGCCTCTAAGCTGCACGTTAGCTTTATTGGGCAGTAGCGTAAGTACGCCAACGAGTTTTTCACCCATATATGCGCCCAAGTGCAAGGTATTGCTGTCATCGTCCCTGTCAAAAACGCAGCTTTCAATAGGTAGCCCATTACGCAAAACGGGATGACGTACCACATAAGTGTCACTCGTGCGGATTGGTTTTAGTCGTAAGTTTGTAACACGATGCAAAAGTTATGGAAATTGAATTTCGATTTTTAAAAGTAACGAATATCCCTGAAATGCTTCCGTTAATTCAAGATTTTACACAGCATAAGTTTACGGATAAAGTTCACGAGCAACGTTTTATTGGCATGTTTCAACACGAGTACGATTGTGTAGGGTTTTATAGCGAAAATACGCTCATCGGGTTTTGCGGATTGTGGTATCAAATACGGCATTATTCGGGCAAAAGCTGTGAGCTTGACCATTTTTACATTATTCCCGAATACCAAGGAAAAGGACTGGGGACACAATTTTTAGATTGGATTGGGGATAAACTAAAAACGAAAGGCTTCGAAGCAGTTGAGTTAAACGCGTATAAAGAAAATACGGCATCACATCGCTTGTATGCACGCGAGGGTTTTATGCATTTGGGTTTTCACTTCGTTAAGCGTTTAAGGGAATAATGTATATTTGTGTGTACTCAAGAACTGTTGCGCGTTTGCACGCTTTTTGTTCCTAGCCAACCCAAAATTTTGTTTTTATGAGACATCTACTCATTGCGCTATTTTTTGCACCATTAGCCATGGCTCAAGCAGACTACCGCACGTGGCTACGCGGTAAAGTCATGTATCAAAACACCAATGTTGTGGCAGCCAACGTAGTGAATTCCACTACTCAAAGAGCAACAATTAGTGACGCTAACGGCCAGTTTGCTATTGAAGTAATGATGGATGATGAGTTGGTCTTTACTTCGTTACAATATCAAATCCGTGTGGTGAAAATTACCAAGGAAATCTTACAGCGGGGACGTCTTGTGATTGACGTAAACGAAAAAGTTACTGAACTAGATGAGGTAGTAGTTACCCCTGAACAACGACAAAAGTTTTTGGATTTACGCTCTGAGGAATTTAAAGCGTTCGATTATGAGCGAGATCGATCAACACAAGTGGAGAACACACTTATGCGAGATGGCCAACTTTACAATGGAGTAAATTTTGTAAATGTCTTTAAGGCATTGTATCGATTGGTTGGCAAAGAAAAAAGTGATGAAAAAGTCTACAGCTTAGAACCTAGTGAGGTAATTCGTCAGCTTTATGACGATCGTTTTTTTACAGATGAACTCAAAATTGAGCAAGACAAAATTGGATTGTTTTTGGTTTTTTGCGACGGCGAAATCAAAACGAAGCAACTACTGGAAGAAAAATCAGATTTTGAAATCATGGATTTTCTAGTCAAGACAAGCACGAAATTTAATAAAAAGAACTAATGCGTTCGCTTTGGCTTTTGCTGCTTATGCCCCTTTTGGCATTTGTGCCTCACAAATATTATGTGAGTACCTCCGACATGTATTATAAACCCGAAAATAAGCAATTACAACTTGTGGTGCGTGTGTTTACTGACGACTTTTCCTTAGCCCTTTCAAACTATACTAAAGACAAAATTTCGTTAGATCCTGACAACAAATCCGAGAAAGAAACAGCAACCACAATTTCCAGCTATTTTAAAGATCACTTTGTTATTTACGGACTTCCTGAAGAATCAACCTTTTCCTTTGTCGGCTGGGAATACAAACAAGATCAAACGCATCTTTATGCATCTTTTGATAACGTTCCAGAACTAACTGTTTTGGAATGGTCAAATGCCTTTTTAATGGCCACTTTTCCCGAGCAAAAAAATATCGTAACATTCTCAATATCAACTACTAAAAAAAGTTTTTTACACAGCAAGGAAGTTAATTTTGCACAATATAATTTCTGAATTCCCTACAAACTAATATCTTTAATCAAAATCTTATAATTATGAAATACCTTCAATGTCTTACCGCTCTTCTGATTTTTGTTTTTTTTACGTCTTTTGCGCAGGAATCTACCCCACAAGGACATACAAACCAGAACAAATTTAGACAGCTCTATAACGAGCTTGCTACACCGAATGTGTACCGAACCGCTTCGGGTGCGCCCGGCCCGGCATACTACCAACAGCAGGCAGATTACGTCATGGAGCTTGAGCTCAATGACGAAACGCAACAACTAATAGGAGACCAAGTAGTTACGTATACCAACAATGCGCCCGAATCCTTAACGTATTTGTGGGTACAAATGGATCAAAATGTACGCGCTCGTGATGCACAGGCGTTTGACCGATTAAATAACGGAAATGATTATTACGGCACACAACGTGGTGTAGCCCCAGGTTTCGTGAACGAATTTTTACTCAATGAAAAATTTGATGGTGGTTTTAAAATCGATCTATTGCAAACCACCGCAGGTGTTGATTTGCCGTATACCATTCATCAAACCATGATGCGTATAGATCTACCAACGCCTTTGGTTTCTGGAGCAGCAATTTCGTTTCGCTTAAAGTGGCACTACAATATTCCAAACCGTCAGTTTTGGGATGCACGTTCAGGCTATGAATACTTCCAGAAAGATGATAATTACGCTTATTTTATTGCACAGTTTTTCCCTCGTATGGCGGTGTATAACGATGTTGAGGGCTGGCAAAACCAACAGTTTTGGGGCAATGGTGAATTCGCACTTCCCTTTGGCAATTACGATGTAAAAATCACCGTTCCAAACGACCATATTGTGGAAGCAACAGGCGTTTTAGAAAACAGAAGAGAAGTCTATTCTTCTAAGATGATGAAGCGTTTTAGGGAGGCCAAAAAATCATATGACGCGCCTGTTTTTATTGTAACGCAAGAAGAAGCTGAAGCCAACGAAAAAAGCGTTCCAACGGGAACAAAAACTTGGCATTTTACCGCTAAGAACGTCCGTGATTTTGCATTTACTTCCTCTCGTAAGTTTATTGTAGATATGATGAATGTGGATATTAATGGAAATGATGTCATGGCGGTTTCGGTATATCCAAAAGAAGGAAATCCGCTTTGGGAGCAATGGTCTACCAAAACCGTGGCGAGCGCATTAAAATCCTATTCTAATATGACGTTTGACTATCCCTATCATAAGGCCATTTCCGTACACGCCGATGACGTTGGTATGGAGTATCCGATGATTTGTTTCAATTTTGGACGACCTGATGAAAGTGGCTAT
>JAACDD010000017.1 GCA_009937085.1 Bacteroidota bacterium | reverse complement strand
TTTGCTAGGTACTCGGCATCTATTAAAATGGTTGTTGCAAGATCTTTATTCCAGTTAGATGTTCCACTCACTAATATTACAGATAGTGTTGTAATTAGAGATATGGTTCGGATATTTTTTTTCATGCGGGTTCTTAATTATTCAAAAGAATACTTTTATCGAATTCTTGGAAATTTATTGTGACTAACGGTTTTGTGTATGGTTAGTTGCGTTGGTTAGCAATAAAGTTAGCAAATAAATCACAGTTAGAAAGTCCGCGAGGACTTTCGCAAGTAAGCTATAACTATCAATGAATTATACACGGAGTTGGCAACTGGCTTTTTTTAGAATCTGAAATAAATTCAGATTGACAAAAAAAGGTATGGTTTTCTGCAACACAGGTTTAGATCTGTTTCACACAATTAAGACGAAAATGGTAAATCAATTGTAAGGCTACACCGCCTTGAGCACATGGGTTACAATTCCCCAGATAATCAGCTCGTTTTCTTCGGTTACTTGCAGGGGCTTATAGCGGTCGTTTTCAGGCATCAGCCATACACAGTCTTCAGCTACTTTTAACCGTTTTACGGTAAACTCCCCATCTACAAAACACACGGCAATTTTGCCGTTTTCGGGTTCTAAGCTTCGGTCAATGACAAGCAAATCGCCATCGTCTAGTCCGGCGCCTACCATCGACTGTCCTGCAACACGTGCATAAAACGTAGCCGCTTTATTTTTCACCACTACGTTGTCTAAGCTAATACGCACTTCTTTAAAATCGTCTGCTGGCGAGGGAAACCCTGCCGAAATGCCTTCTCCGGCAAGCCACACATCAGGTTTGTTGCTGGTATCGTCGGGGCTATAAAAGTGGAGGGTACTCGATTTTTTCATTTAACCGTAATAATGTCGTTAATATTGGTGGTATAGCGCGGCGACAGATGCGCTTGTTTCATTTTAAAGGTTCGGGAAAGATCTTGGTTGGCAAGTTTTATTTTATGCGGTCCATACTTGCGGTGCAAGTGGTCTATGCGCTGCATGAGGGCATCGTGGCGCGCATCTTCTTTGTCAAACAGCGTAAGTTGCTGGGCGTTTTTGGGTATAATTCCCGTAACCATCACGCCTGCTTTTTTATACTGAATACCGTTTTTATAGATACGCTCAAGTCCTTTTAGGGCGTACTTGCTAACGGTCAAACTCGACTGTGAAGCAAAGGGCATCGGGATGAGTATGCCGTTGCGGTATTGCGGCAAATCGGGCATAAACGGATTGCTGCGTACAAATACATAGACCGCATGACAGTTGCTGCCTTGTTTGCGTAATTTTTCGGCACAAAGCGTTGCGTAGGTAGAAATGCGTTCGCGCATTTCTTCATAGGAGGTTATAAGCGATTCAAAACTACGGGTGGTAGCAATGGCTTTTTTTGGTGATGGTACCATTTCCATGGGAATGGTAGCCGTTCCTTCCAAATCTTTTTTAAGGCGAAGTCCCACTACGCTCATGTGTTTACGAACCCACTCGTCTGAAAGTTGCGTAAAGTCATAGGCGGTTTTGACGTTGCTAAATGCCAATCGGCGGGCGTGTTGGCGTCCGATGCCCCAAACGTCTGCAATGGGCAGCCACTTCAAGGCTTTGATGCGTTTTTCTTCGGAGTCAATGACGTAAACGCCATTGGTTTTGGCGGCAAATTTTTTGGCTACTCGATTCGCCACTTTCGCAAGCCCTTTACTGGGACCAAGTCCAATGCTTACGGGCATGCCTGTCCATTTGCGTACGCGTTTGCGCATTTGTTGCGCATAGGCTTCCATGTCGTATTGTTGAAATCCGTCAAAGTGCAAAAAGGCCTCGTCTATACTATAGACTTCCACCTCGGGTGTAAACTGCCTAAGTACGTCCATCACGCGCTGGCTCATATCGCCATAAAGGGGATAGTTTGACGAAAAAACACGTACGTTATGTTGCCGAAAAAAGGACGCAAATTTATGTGCTGGCGCTCCCATGGGAAGTCCAAGCGCTTTGACTTCGTTGCTGCGCGCAATCACACAACCGTCATTGTTGGACAAAATCGCAATGGGCTTGCCTTCTAATGTGGGTTGGAAAATGCGCTCGCACGAAGCGTAGAAGTTGTTACAATCGACTAAAGCAAACACCCTCAAAACTACATTTTTTTACTATACATACATATTCTTTTTTTTACAAAAATAATGTGCAAATAAATGCAAATGCAGTACATTTGTTGCGCACAACCACCTTCGATGGACAAGTTTTCGTTTCTCAATGCAGCTCATACGGCGCATTTTGCACAGCTCTACGACCAATACCTAATCGATCCAGATAGCGTAGAACCTAGTTGGCGCGCCTTTTTTCAAGGCTTTGACTTTGGTTTAGAAAATGGCGAACAGCAAACCAGTGACGCCATTCCCGAAAATGTGCTTAAAGAATTTCAAGTCGTAAAACTCATTGACGGCTATCGCGGAAGTGGACATTTGTTTACACGTACCAATCCCGTTCGAGAGCGTAGAAAGTATAAGCCTACACTTGCCCTTGAAAATTTTGGCTTGTCACACGACGATTTGCACACCGTGTTTTCAGCAGGAGAAATTGTTGGTGTTGGACCGGCTACCCTTGCCGATATTATTGTGCATTTGGAACGCATTTACTGCGAATCTATTGGGTTAGAATATATGTTTATTCGGCATCCAAATAGGGTACAATGGATCCAAAAATGGATTAACAAAAACGGGAATCACCCAAATTTTAGCGCAACAGAAAAGAAACACATTCTTAAAAAGCTAAACGAAGCGGTTGCCTTTGAAAACTTTTTACACACCAAATATGTAGGGCAAAAACGCTTTTCACTTGAAGGAGGCGAATCGCTTATTCCAGCACTTGATGCGTTGATTGAAGGCGCTGCTAAGGACGGTGTTGAAGAGTTTATCGTTGGAATGGCACACCGTGGCAGACTGAACACGCTCACCAATATTTTTGGAAAGCCTGCGCAAGATATTTTTAGTGAATTTGATGGAAAAGACTACGAGGAAGAAGTTTTTGACGGCGATGTCAAATACCACTTAGGCTGGACCTCAAAACGCCTTACCGATGGGGGCTATCAAGTGAACATGAACATTGCGCCAAACCCATCCCATTTAGAAGCCGTAAACGCTGTAGTAGAAGGTATTTCTAGAGCAAAACAAGACAGGAACTACAATGGTAACAGACAAAAAGTGATGCCCATTCTCATTCATGGAGATGCGGCTATTGCAGGTCAAGGTGTAGTGTATGAAGTAGTGCAAATGGCACAGCTCGATGGCTATCGTACCGGTGGAACTGTACACATTGTGGTGAACAATCAAATTGGATTTACCACCAATTATTTGGATGGACGTTCGAGTACGTACTGTACCGATATTGCCAAAGTAACCTTATCGCCCGTATTGCACGTCAATGCCGACGACGCGGAGGCAGTTGTACACGCCATGAATTTTGCATCGGCCTATCGCAATCATTTTTCTAGAGATGTGTTTATTGATTTGTTGGGTTACCGAAAATACGGACACAACGAAGGTGACGAACCTCGATTTACCCAGCCAAAATTGTACAAAGCCATTGCCAAGCACAAAAACCCACGCGATATTTATGCTGAAAAGCTAATCACCAGAGGGGTTATGAATCAAGAGGAATTGGCGCAAATGGAAGCGGTTTACAAACAATCCTTAGAAGAAAAATTAGAAGATGCGCGTCAAGCGTCCAATACCGTAATCACGCCCTTTATGCAAGACGAATGGGCAGGATTTCAATTGGCAAAAGAAGCGGATATGTTGCAGCCAGTAGATACTTCTTTTGCATTGGATAAGTTAGATGGCATCGCTGAAACATTGACCACATTACCTTCAGATAAAAATTTCTTGCGCAAAACGGTTCGCTTGATTGCAGACCGAAAAGCCATGTATTTTGAACGTAATAAGTTAGATTGGGCAATGGGTGAATTGCTCGCCTACGGCTCGCTACTTTCTGAAGCGCATGATGTGCGTATTTCCGGTCAAGATGTAGAACGAGGAACGTTTTCACATCGACATGCAGTACTAAAAGTAGAAGACTCCGAGGAGGAGGTTGTATTGCTAAATAGCTTGCATAAAACGCAAGGCAATTTTGATATTTACAATTCGTCCCTTTCAGAATACGGAGTAATGGGATACGACTACGGCTACGCCATGGCAAGCCCAAATACACTTACGATTTGGGAAGCTCAATTTGGCGACTTTAGTAACGGTGCGCAAATTATGATTGACCAATATTTGTCCTCTGCCGAAGACAAATGGAAAATGCAAAATGGATTGGTGTTGTTTTTACCTCACGGCTACGAAGCCCAAGGTGCCGAGCACTCTTCTGCTCGTATGGAACGCTACCTGCAACTTTGTGCCAAAGACAATATGTTTGTCGCCGATGTAACCACGCCAGCAAACCTGTTTCATATGTTGCGACGTCAACTTAAATCGACGTATCGAAAACCACTTGTGGTATTTACACCAAAAAGTTTGTTGCGTCACCCAAAGGCCGTTTCTACCAAAGAAGCGTTTGCAACAGGTCAGTTTATGCCGCTGATAGGCGATGACAGCGTAACTGCTAATGATGTCAAAACAGTAGTGCTTTGTACGGGGAAATTTTATTACGATTTACTTGATGCGCGCGAACAAAAACAACGCACCGATGTGGCGCTTGTACGTTTGGAGCAATTGTTTCCACTGCCCAAAGCTGAAATCGAAACCTTACTAAAAAAATACGCCAAAGCCGAAGTAGTATGGGCGCAAGAAGAACCCCGTAATATGGGTGCTTACGGGCATTTATTGTTACATTTACCTCAGGCGCGTACGTTTCGTGTGGCGTCTAGGCGTTTTTATGGCGCACCTGCAGCGGGAAGTGCAACCCGTTCCAAAAGGCGTCATCAAGAAATTATTGAATACGTATTTGATAAAACCAAAGACAACATGCGTTAGCGCATAAAAGAGTAGTTATGATTTTAGAAATGAAAGTGCCCTCGCCGGGCGAATCCATCTCAGAAGTAGAAATCGCAGAATGGCTGGTTAGCGATGGCGATTATGTCGAAAAAGATCAAGCCATTGCCGAGGTAGACTCGGACAAAGCAACATTAGAACTTCCTGCGGAAGAAAGCGGTGTGATTACCCTTAAGGCAGAAGAAGGCGATGCCGTTGCAGTAGGCGCGGTAGTATGTCATATTGATACGGCTGCACCTAAACCTGATGGACAAGAAACAAAAGCTGCACCTGAAAAGGTAGCCGCTACGCCACAAGCGGCACCTGCTGCCACACAAGAAACCACCTATGCAACAGGAACGGCTTCTCCAGCAGCACGAAAAATAATTGCCGAAAAAGGTTTAGATACAACGGCCATTTCTGGTACAGGTCGTGATGGACGTATTACCAAAGAAGACGCTATAAAAGCAGTGCCATCTATGGGGACGCCAGCGGGCGAACGCCCATCATCACGGAAGAAAATGTCCATGTTGCGTCGCAAAGTAGCAGAACGATTGGTAGCTGCCAAAAACGAAACGGCCATGCTTACCACCTTTAACGAGGTAGATATGTCGCCGATTTTTGCCCTTCGTGCGGAGTACAAAGAAGTATTTAAAGAAAAACACGGCGTAGGACTTGGGTTTATGAGCTTTTTCACCAAAGCCGTAGTACGTGCATTAAAAGCGTTTCCGGATGTAAATTCCATGATTGACGGCAACGAACAAATTTTGTATGATTACTGCGATATCAGTGTTGCAGTTTCTGGTCCAAAGGGACTTATGGTTCCTGTTGTGCGAAACGCAGAAGACATGAATTTTAGAGAAATTGAAGCTGAAATTAAGCGTCTTGCGATTCGTGCGCGCGACGGCAAAATTACCGTAGACGACATGACTGGTGGTACGTTTACCATTTCAAATGGTGGCGTATTTGGCTCTATGCTTTCTACTCCGATTATCAATCCACCGCAATCGGGAATTTTGGGGATGCACAATATTTTACAGCGTCCAGTTGCTGTAGATGGCAAGGTGGAAATTCGTCCTATGATGTATGTGGCCCTATCGTACGATCACCGTATTGTTGATGGACGTGAAAGTGTTGGGTTTTTAGTAGCAGTAAAAGAAGCACTTGAAGACCCTATTGCACTATTAATGGACGGCGATGCTAAAAAAGCGTTGGAACTTTAGCCGATAGTTGCTTTTTTAATGGTTACAAAAAAGAAGAATTAAGAAAATGAACTAATCCTTTCTTACTTCTATCTTCTACCTATTCACTATTGCCTATTCACTATTTTAACAAATACAATCCACTACGGCGGTAATCCAACACCGCTTTGGCTTGATGTAGTACATCTGCTCCCAAAATACCATCAACGGGTTCTTCGTTGCATTGCGCAAGTGCCTCGTTTACGGTGGTCATATCAAACAAAATAAGTTCCTGTTTGGTTTGCTCCCAGTTGCCAATACGCAAATGGTTTTCAGCACTTTGCCGGGTAACCATATCGGCACTACTTGCCGAGGCAGCTTGCTTTTCCGCTTTGGTGGAATTGAGTGAAAAATGCGCTTCCTTATCTAATGCAACACAAGTGTGTGAAGCTCCCGAGTCTACAATGAATACACCCGGAATGCCATTTAGGACAAGCTTACATATATAATGACCAGAACTCACTTTTTTCAGTGGAACACGAACATAGCCTTTGCGACGTAAAAGAGTAGATAAGGTGTAAATCATGAGGTAAATATACAAGGCATTGGTGTATTTTTGCGCCATGCTTATAGATACGCACACACATTTATATGTTTCCGAGTTTGCTGCTGACCGCGACGAAGTCATTGCTCGCGCGTTGGAAGCTGGTGTTTTGCAGTTTGTACTTCCGGCAATTGATTCCGAAACTACGGAAGCCATGCACGCCCTCAAACGCGATTATCCCAATACGATGCATTTGATGATGGGATTGCATCCCACACATGTTGGGGATACTGTTGCCGAAGAATTGGCACATGTATATGCACAATTGCAACAGCACCAATTTGTGGCAGTAGGGGAAATCGGTATGGATTTGTATTGGGATAAAACGTATAGAAAGGCGCAGCAAGAGGCCTTTGCCCAACAAATAACGTGGGCGTTGGAGTTCGATTTGCCAATTGTGATTCATTGCCGAGAAGCATTTGACGAGATTTTTGAGGTTTTGGAGGGGTTTAATACTGCCAAGTTACGAGGTGTTTTTCATTGTTTCACCGGGAACGCTGTACAGGCGCAGCGCGCCATTGACCATAATATGTATATAGGTATTGGTGGTGTGGTGACATTTAAAAATGCCGGACTTTCGGAAACCCTTGCGCAGATTCCTTTAGCATCTGTGGTTTTGGAAACGGATTCCCCTTATTTAGCGCCAACTCCGCATCGTGGCAAGCGCAATGAGTCGTCTTTTTTGCCGTTAATTTTGGCTAAGGTTGCCGCTGTTTATGGGTTTTCTGTGGAAGAAATGTCTAAAATGACATCTCAAAACGCCAAAAAACTATTCGGCATTTAAGTTTTTTTCGCCCTTTTTTTGCGATTATTTTTTTCGATATTAGCGTCCGAATTAGAGAGGTGGCCGAGTGGTCGAAGGCGCACGCCTGGAAAGTGTGTATACGTCAAAAACGTATCGAGGGTTCGAATCCCTTCCTCTCTGCGATTGCATAAAGTATTTTTTATATATTTAGCGTCATCAAATTAAATTAATATAAAACCGAAATAATTTATAAATGAAACGTTTTTTCTCCCTTTCCGTCTTAGCACTTTGTCTTATGGCAGCTATGCCAAATGCGTTTGCACAAGAATCTGACACGCTAGCAGTTCAAGAAACTGAAGTTGCTACCGAAGTCGCTACCGAAGCTGTACAAGAGCAACCACAACCTGCAGCTCCACAAAAAGCTGGCTTCACACAAGAACTAAAGAAAAGATTTATTGAAGGAGGCCCTGGATTTATGGGTATCGTTCTTTTATGTTTGATTCTAGGTCTTGCTATCGCCATTGAGCGTATAATCTTCTTAAACCTAGCAACAACAAACACAGCAAAACTCACCGCATCTGTTGAAGAAGCACTCGCTGCCGGTGGCGTTGAGGCTGCTAAAGAAGTTTGCCGAAATACTAAAGGACCTGTTGCCTCTATTTTCTATCAAGGACTCGATCGTTCTGGTGAAGGTGTAGAAAGTGCAGAAAAAGCGGTTGTAGCTTACGGAGGTGTTCAAATGGGACAACTTGAAAAGAACGTATCTTGGATTTCTCTATTTATCGCTCTTGCACCAATGCTTGGGTTTATGGGTACGGTAATTGGTATGATTCAAGCCTTTGACAAAATTGAAGCTGCTGGAGACATGCAACCATCACTTGTTGCGGGAGGTATTAAAGTGGCCCTTCTTACAACTGTATTTGGTCTAATTGTTGCAATTATCCTACAAATCTTTTACAACTACATCATTGCAAAAATTGACAGTATTGTAAATGATATGGAAGATGCGTCTATCACGTTGATTGACCTTCTTGTAGCAAATCAGAAATAATTCATAAAGCAACAGAATTATGAATATTCAAAAAATAACAAAAATCGTGGTACTTGTCTTAGGTGTGTTGGGCTTGGTTTTCCAAGTTTCCATTCTCTCCAAAGGCGACGATGTCATAGAAATGGATGGCTTAGCAGGCAACTTTTCGTCTGTATCGCCAATGATTACGCTTGCCTTAGTTATATTGGCTATAGTCGTTATCATTACTGTAGTATCATCGCTAGCCTCTCTTGCATCAAACGGTGCAAAACTTAAAAAAGCACTTATTTCGGTAGCTGCTTTTGCATTGGTTGTGTTGATATCCTTCTTGTTTTCTGAAGGAGTAGAAACCCCTTTAAAAGATGGCGAAATATTTTCCGCATCTGGCTCACGCTGGGTAGGAACAGGATTGCGCACCTTTTATATTTTGGCAGTAGTTGCTATTGGAGCTATGGTGTTCTCAGGCGTTAAGCGATTTTTTAAATAAGAAGTTATGGCAAAAAGATCTGCACCCGAAGTGAATGCAGGGTCGATGGCCGATATTGCTTTCTTGCTACTGATCTTCTTTTTGGTTACCACTACAATTGAAACCGATTCTGGTCTTAATCGTAAGTTACCACCAATGGAAGACGTTGTTGATCCACCTATCATTAAAGAACGAAATATCTTTACTGTGGTGGTAAACAAAAACAACGACCTTTTGGTAGAAGAAAAGCCAATGGAGATTAGCGAGCTGCGCGAAGCTGCTGTTGCCTTTTTGGACAACGGTGGTGGAAAAGGCAAAGATGCTTGTGATTTTTGTCAAGGCGCACGTGATACCAGTTCATCCGATAACCCTGACAAAGCCGTGATTTCATTAAAGAATGACCGCGAAACAGATTACAAGGTTTATATCGCCGTTCAAAACGAGTTGGTTGCCGCATACAACGAATTGCGTAACCGCGAGTTTGCCCGTCTAAACCCTAACACCGGACTCTCATTTGTAGATGCCGACCGCAAGTATTCTGACCCGCGAACGACTAGTTCTGAAAAGGAAGCATTAAAGCCAAAACTCGATGCAGTAAAGGCATTGTTTCCACAGAAGTTATCTGAAGCTGAACCCTCAAAAACAAATTAGTATGTCTAAGTTTAAAAAGAAAAAAGGGGGCGAATTACCCGCAATTTCTACGGCATCGTTACCCGATATCGTATTTATGCTTTTGTTCTTTTTTATGGTAGCAACGGTAATGCGCGACAGTACGCTTATGGTAGCAAATACGCTTCCTGCAGCAGACCAAGTGCAAAAGCTAGATAAAAAAGACAGAGTGATGTATATCTACGCTGGAAAACCTAGTGACCGCTATCAAGAAAAATTTGGTACGCAGCCAAAAATTCAGCTAAACGATAAGTTTGCTACTGTACAAGATGTAGGTGCGTTTGTACTTGCAGAGCGTGCTTCCAAACGTCAAGAGCTTCAAAACGTGCTTACCACAGCCCTTAAGGTTGACGGTGAAACCAATATGGGTCTTATTAGTGACATCAAACAAGAATTGAGAAAAGTAAATGCGTTAAAAATCAATTACACTACGCGTAGTGGTGATTATACGCAGAATTTAAAATAAGCCTTTCGGTTTTTAAAACATAAACATCCTTTGGCTCTTGAGGCAAAGGATGTTTTTTTTGGTGTATATTTAACATATGAGAAAGCTGTTGCTATTTCTGTTTTTGGGGAGTTTATTTCAAACTATTGCGCAGGAAGAGACGCCTTCGTTCAGAGAGGATCAAATCTATTTAAGCATTGCGTATCCGTATTTTTCAGACGTACCCAACGAGTTGATTCAAAATAAATTATCTTATAATTTTTCATTGGGATTTATTCGTGATATGCCCATCAACAAAAAACGCACCCTAGCACTTGGTGTAGGCTTGGGTTGGGATATAGCCACGGTTTTTAACAATATGCAATTTGCGGTACAAGACAATTCCATTACGGCGAGCTCCATTCAAGGGGCGTATCAAAAAAACACGCTTTCCATGCAGACCTTAGCAGTACCTTTTGAGCTGCGATGGCGCAACGCCAACGAAACCAAACACGCTTTTTGGCGCATTCACACAGGGGTAAGTGTACATATGCCGCTAAGGTTCCGTGCAAACTATACGTCTAGCGAAGGGATTCAAACAAACATAAATCTACCATACCAAAAGACTTTATTACGATGGAACGCTCATTTTGGCTTCAATACTTGGAATATCAGTATCGCACACGATTTGCAGCCATGGGCAGTATCTGCAACCCCAAATCGCAGTTTTGATATCAGATTCACAAAAATAGGCTTGATATTTTACATTTTGTAATCAAATTAGTATATATATTTTACTAATAGAAAAAATAATATCTTTACAGCCATAACTAAAAAACAATAAAACGATAACTACTATGAAATTTTTTCTTCAAGTTATGCTACTATGTCTATCTACGGCAGTAGTGGCGCAAACACAAGTATCGGGAACAGTTACCGACGCTAATGGTCAGCCTGTTCCAGGCGCAAGTGTGGTTTTAGATAGCAACACGGGTACTGTTACAGATTTTGACGGTAACTTTAGCTTAAACACATCAAAAACACCTCCATTTAGCCTTACGGTTTCAAATGTAGGATTAGAAACAAAAACAGTAAATGTTTCATCTGCAGCGAAGTCTCTTTCTGTTACATTGGGCGAAAGCGCTACTCAATTAGACGAGATTGTGGTTTCTGCATCACGTTTTGCGCAACGTATCTTTGAATCACCGATTACCGTTGAAAAATTCGGTTTACAACAAATTCAAGAAACTCCAGCAGCAGACTTTTTCAATGGCTTAGAAAATCTTAAAGGAATTCAATTGTCTCAGGGTGGATTTCTTTTGAATCAAGTCATCACGAGAGGTTTTGGTACCGTTTACAACGAAGGTTTCGTTACACTAGTAGATGGTATGAACAATATGTCTCCTTTGTTTGGATTTGCTATGGGTAACCTAATAGGTCTCGACGAATTAGATGTTCAAAGTGTTGAAGTAATACCTGGTCCTGCATCTGCACTATATGGTGCTGATGCCTACAAAGGAATCATGTTCTTAAACAGTAAGAATCCTTTTGATCATGAAGGAGTAAGCTTTTACTACAGATCAGGGGTCACAGAACAAGAAGCCGCTGGAACGAATGAGTTTAACGGATTTGGCATTAGAATGGCAACTAAGTTAGGCGATAAGTTTGCCATAAAAGCTTCTATTTCTCACAAAAAGGGTACTGAGTGGCAAGCAGCAGAGTACGCTCACCAGCCAGTAGTTGGCGGTGAACTTGACCGTTCATATTCATCAGATTCTCCTAATTATAATGGATTAAATATTTATGGAGAGCGCGCTTTTCCTAGTTCTAATACATGGGCATTGCTTGGATTGTTAAATCCTGCTACTTCTGCACTTGCGGGTCTTGCGCCTAATTATTTTGATGAAGTTCTGTCTACGGGATATTTAGATAAAGATTTAGTAAATGATATTGCACAAAACACCAAAGGTAACTTTGCAATACATTATCGTCCAGATGAAAAGACAGAGGTTGTTCTGTCTTCACTTATCGGTACAGGAGATTCTCC
>JAACDD010000124.1 GCA_009937085.1 Bacteroidota bacterium | reverse complement strand
TAACTTCAGGGTCGTAGCCTGAATAATTTGTCCAAGTGATTAAATTAATTCCACTAAAAGTTACGCTTGCAGCATCAATGAAGTTCAATTTATCAACATTAATGTCATAGTTCAACGTCACGTTTTTAAGCCTTAAAAAACTACCATCTTCAATAACGCGATCCATAAGGGCTCCGTATAAGTTAGAATTGTATCCTAACCTTGGGTAATTTGTATCTGTATTTTCAGGTGTCCATCGTTGCGTCCAAGCATCAGACAATATATTTCGGGAAGTGCCTTCAGCCCATCCAAATCTGTACATATTGGCATTCACTATATCATTACCATATACACCATTAAATAGCATACTCAATGAAAAACGCTTATAATCAATATTTACATTAAATCCATATGTGAAATCTGGATTAGGATTGCCAATTACAGTTCTATCATTGAGATCAACTTCATCATCTCCATTCAAGTCAAGAACCTTGATGTCACCTGCCTGTGTACTCTTACCACTAGTTCTGTAGAAGTTATCTCCATCTTGATATAATCCATCTGTTTTCCAACCGTAGAATAATCCTGATTCTTCACCCTCAATAAAAACGTTCATTGGGAATTTAGCAGAATTACCACGGCTTACTTGATTACCAAAATACAAAGGGCGTTGTTGAACTTGATGTTCTCCGATATTATCGTTGGATGGAGCCTGAGTTTGTACAAGTAAGTCAGAAGGGCTTAAACCTAAATTTTTAATTTTAGTTTTATTGAATGCTATATTACCCCCAAATGAAATTGCAAAATCATCTTTGTCTATTGCTATAGCGCTTAAACTTACCTCTAATCCTTTGTTACTCATTTCCCCACGGTTTACAATTAACTCAGAAAAGCCCGTTGATGTTGGTGTAGGTGCTATCTGTAATAAATCTTTTGTAGTCTTATCATAAACATCAACACTACCTGTTATTTTATTGCGAAGCACTCCGAAATCAATCCCTAAATTGAGTTGTTCGGTAGTTTCCCAAGTTAAATCAGGGTTTGGAATATTATCCAGCACAAGCGGTACATTTGTCCCTCCAGAAGCATTTCCGTATAAACTTGATGAGGGGCCGTAACTAGGCAATGTGCCATAAGGACTAATACCATGATTACCAATTTCACCCCATCCAGCTCTAAATTTTAATGCTGAAAAGACATTTAAATTCTTTATAAAAGTCTCACGAGCAGCTTGCCAATTCATCGCAAATGACGGGAAGAACCCATATTGTTTTCCAGGTGCAAACTTAGATACACCGTCATATCTAAAAGTAGAAGTCAGGGTATACTTGTTATTAAACGTATAATTAAACCTACCCAAAACAGAGAAAATCTGCTGATCTGCTGCGCGAACAAATAATGGGGCTCTAACCGATTGCCCTAAAAAGGGTTGTGCAGGTCCTAAAACAGCGGTTATAAAGTCGTTAACTGCATATCTTGAAGACTCAACATCACGAACGTCATATGTAACACCTACCGTAGCATTAATTCTGTGACGGTTATTAAAATTCTTATTGTAGCGTATCAGGTTATTAATTTGATACGTTAGTGAGTTTAACCTAAGGTTTTGTAATTCACCGTTGGTGTTACTCCCCACCCATGTAGTTGTGCCATAAAATCTATCACGCTTCTTATCTCTAAGATTTCCACCAAACCTTAATTCATACTGAAGCCCCTCAATATTGAAATCGTATTTTAATGCCAAGGAAGCAAATATTCTCGACTCAACCGAAGTATCTGAAAAATCATCAATAAAAGTAAGCGGATTTGAAGTTCCTAAGTCGTTATCATCAATATTGATATCCATATTATCATTTAGCAAAGGTCTAAACGTAGTGGTTTGTTGCACAAAGCTTTGATCTCCACCAATTTTATCCCCACCTTCAGAAAAATCTGAGTTACTTGTAAAAGCACTCATCCGTGCTTCTAATTTTACCTTTTCGTTAAGCTGATAATTTAAGTTTATCCTTAAATCAAACGTGTTAAAACGGGAAGATTTTACAATCCCCTGTTGATCGCTTATTCCAGCAGAAACATAATAGTTGCCTTTGTCATTTCCGTCCGAAAAAGAAATACCGGTGTTATTACTAATTCCAGTTTTGTAAACTTCTTCTTGCCAATCTAAAATTTTAAGAGGTATTGGATTTACTTGGTCGGTTACATCTCCGCTAGAATCTAATCGGTATGAGTAAACTTGATCTCCATCTATAAAAAATCTTGCGTCGTCTCCAGCCGCTTCATTTTGATATTCAGCATAACCAATACCGTCAAGTACATCATAAGTGTTAGTAATAGAACTATAGGAGATATTGTTAAAAATATTAATTGTACCTCCGTCTTCAGCAGAACCACTTTTAGTAGTAATTAAGACAACTCCATTGGCGCCTCGTGAGCCATATATGGCAGTTGCTGATGCGTCTTTTAATATTTCTATACTCTCAATATCCTTGGGGTTTATACCATTCAAGCCACTTTGCACATCTTGACCCGTGTTGCCTTGGGCGTCATCTACCTGGATTACATCTTCAGCAGCCGAGGAAACAATAATTCCATCAATAACATAAAGCGGTTCGTTGTTTCCACGTAAACTGTTTGTACCTCGTATCCGAACACTAACTCCAGAATTTGGGTTGGCTGCATTTTGAGTTACTTGAACTCCTGCGGCTCTACCTTGTAAAAGTTGATCAATACTATTTACTTGTCTCGAAAATTCATCATCAACTTTAACAGAGCTAACAGCTCCTGTCAAATCACTCTTTAATACAGTTCCGTAACCAACAACAACCACTTCATCTAATTCAGAAACGTCTTGAGCCAGTGAAACGGTTATATTATTTTGATCCGTAACGTCAACTTCTTGATCAACAAAGCCCACATAAGAAACAATGATTTTAGTATCTCCCCCTTTTAGTGTGACAGTAAACTTACCATCAAAATCTGTTATTGAACCTATGGATTCTGAGCCCTTGACCTGTACAGTAGCGCCAGGAAGCGGTCCACCCATGTCATCATTTACGGTTCCATTAAGAATTTTTCCTTGCGAAAAAACAGCGAATGGCATCAATAAAAGTATAATTATGTAGTTTTTCATTGGTTATAATTTTGTGTCATAAATTTATTGCCTAAATGGGTGTGTTTTTTATAACTTTTGAATTATTCATTAAAACATTTGTGTCATTCGGAATTTTCAGGGTTGTTTTATTGCAAAAGCTAAATAATATTTTAAGCTACTAACTATAATTTATAGCATTTAACACAAATCTTTTATTCGGTAGTATTTACTTACAATACATTAGCTATGATGGTTATTAGTATCTGACCATTTTATAAAAGATAACTAATGATGCGAAAATTATATTTTCAAGACAGTTGTTCCCTTTGCTATATACTTATGGTGTGCTTTGTCACCTTTAGGCTGTCGGCGCAAGATTATTACGTAGCACCACCTCCACTAGGAAATAACTCAAACGGGGGGACAGAAAATGCACCTTTTGCAACCATCAATAAGGGTATTGCTGAAGTAAGTGCAGGTGGTACCGTTTTTGTAATGGAAGGGGAATATAGGGACGAAAGCGCAGGTACTCCAGTCGTTTCATTTTATGAGGATACTACTGGGCAAGTTGATTCAGCTGAAAATAGCTATGTATATAGTAGTGGCTCTAATTTAAATAATCCTCACGTGGTAACAATAAATAAAGCTGGAAATGCTATTGATGGTTATAT
>JAACDD010000123.1 GCA_009937085.1 Bacteroidota bacterium | reverse complement strand
GATTTAAAAGATTTTGCAGAACAATTGGTCAATTTGACCGTAAAAGAGGTCAACGAATTGGCCGACATCCTTAAAGACGAGTACGGAATCGAGCCTGCAGCAGCAGCCGTTGCCGTAGCTGGACCTGCTGCCGGTGGTG
The DNA here is from genome assembly GCA_009937085.1 of Bacteroidota bacterium. Taxonomy (GTDB): domain Bacteria; phylum Bacteroidota; class Bacteroidia; order Flavobacteriales; family Flavobacteriaceae; genus UBA7446. The sequence continues at coordinate 10,769 of JAACDD010000123.1, read as the reverse complement.
GTGAAGCAGCTGAGGAAAAAACAGAGTTTGATGTAATCCTTAAAGCCGCTGGTGGTTCTAAACTAGCAGTTGTTAAGCTTGTAAAAGAGCTTACTGGTCTTGGACTTAAGGAAGCAAAAGAACTTGTTGACAATGCGCCTAGCCCAATCAAGGAAGGTATAGCAAAAGACGAAGCGGAAGGACTAAAATCTTCTTTGGAAGAAGCTGGTGCTGAAGTTGAGCTTAAGTAATTAAGCTCCCGATTTAAACCGAAGGTTTAAGCCTTCCCGCAAAGCGGGATGGGCTTAAACCATTTGGTGTTTTATGCCCCTTGTAGTAATTTTTAAAATGATGTAACCCATATGTCCAACATAACAAGCGTAGTCCGACACAATTTTGCTTCGGCCATAGGTACCCCTCCCTACCCAGACTTTCTTGATATTCAAATCAAGTCGTTTCAAGATTTTTTCCAACTTGAAACAAAGTCCGATGAGCGTGGAAACGAAGGTCTTTACAACACCTTCATGGAAAACTTTCCGATTTCAGATTCTAGAAATCAGTTTGTTTTAGAATTTTTAGACTACTTTGTAGATCCACCACGATACTCCATACAAGAGTGTATTGAGCGTGGTTTAACGTATAGCGTTCCGCTAAAGGCACGCCTAAAATTGTATTGTACCGACCCTGAGCATGAGGACTTTGAAACCATCGTCCAGGATGTTTACTTAGGAGTGATTCCTTACATGACTCCTAGCGGTACGTTTGTTATTAATGGAGCAGAACGTATTGTTGTGTCGCAATTACACCGATCTCCAGGTGTATTCTTTGGACAATCGTTCCATGCCAATGGTACTAAACTATATTCGGCTCGTGTAATTCCATTCAAAGGTTCTTGGATTGAATTCGCTACCGACATCAATAGTGTTATGTACGCTTACATTGACCGTAAGAAAAAACTTCCTGTTACTACACTCTTCCGTGCTATTGGATATGAGCGCGATAAAGATATTTTGGAAATCTTTGATCTTGCAGAAGAAATTAAAGTTTCCAAAACAGGACTACGCAAAGTATTAGGACGCAAGTTAGCAGCACGTGTATTAAACACGTGGTTTGAAGACTTTGTAGATGAGGATACTGGTGAAGTGGTTTCTATTGAACGAAACGAAATTGTACTGGATCGTGATACCGTTCTTGAAAAAGATCACATTGAGCAAATTTTAGAAGCAAATACCGTTACTATTTTATTGCACAAAGAGGAGTCGCAATCTGCCGATTACGCCATTATTCACAATACCCTTCAAAAAGATCCGACTAACTCTGAAAAAGAAGCGGTTGAACACATTTACCGTCAGTTGCGTAACGCTGAACCGCCAGACGAGGAAACAGCTCGAGGAATTATTGATAAGTTATTCTTCTCTGATCAACGTTACAATTTGGGCGAGGTAGGTCGTTACCGAATGAACAAAAAACTTGGTCTTGATATTGCTATGGATAAGCAAGTACTTACCAAAGACGATATCATTACCATTATCAAGTATTTGATAGAGTTGATTAACTCTAAAGCAGAAATTGATGATATCGATCACCTTTCAAATCGTCGTGTTCGTACGGTAGGTGAGCAATTGTCATCTCAATTTGGTGTAGGATTATCTCGTATGGCACGTACCATTCGCGAACGTATGAATGTTCGTGATAACGAGGTGTTTACGCCTATTGATTTGATTAATGCAAAAACATTATCATCGGTAATTAACTCATTCTTTGGAACCAACCAGCTTTCGCAGTTTATGGACCAAACCAACCCACTTGCAGAAATTACGCATAAGCGTCGTTTGTCTGCATTAGGGCCTGGTGGACTTTCACGTGAGCGTGCTGGATTTGAGGTACGTGATGTACACTACACACACTACGGAAGATTATGTCCGATTGAAACACCTGAAGGACCAAACATTGGTCTTATTTCTTCACTTGGTGTGTTTGCAAAAGTGAATAACCTTGGATTTATTGAAACGCCGTATTATAAAGTAGATAACGGTGTGGTAGATATGTCGCAATCGCAGTATTTATCTGCAGAAGAAGAAGAAGGTAAACTATTTGCACAAGCCAATATCGACAAGACTGAAACTGGCGAAATTGCTGCAGATAAAATTATTGCACGTTCAGAAGCAGATTATCCTGTGGTAGACAAAACTGAAGTGCATTACACGGATGTGGCACCAAACCAAATTGCTTCGATATCGGCTTCTTTAATTCCATTTTTGGAGCATGATGATGCCAACCGTGCGCTGATGGGCTCTAACATGATGCGTCAGGCTGTTCCATTATTGCGTCCGCAAGCACCAATCGTAGGTACTGGACTTGAGCGTCAAGTTGCTACAGATTCGCGTGTACTTATTAACGCGGAAGGCGATGGTAAGGTTATTTACGTTGATGCTGAGAAAATCACCATCAAATACGATATGTCTGAAGACGAAAGACTTGTTTCTTTTGACACAGATGAAAAGACATACAAACTCATCAAATTCCGTAAAACGAATCAAGGTTCATGTATCAACTTGAAACCCATTGTTTCCATTGGAGACCGTGTGAATAAAGGTCAAGTATTATGTCAAGGATATGCTACTGAAAACGGTGAGCTAGCTCTTGGTAGAAACATGAAAGTGGCGTTTATGCCATGGAAAGGATACAACTTTGAGGATGCGATTGTAATTTCTGAGAAAGTAGTACGTGATGATATCTTTACTTCTATTCACATCGATGAATACTCGCTTGAAGTACGCGATACCAAATTGGGTAAAGAAGAATTGACTAACGATATTCCAAACGTTTCTGAAGAAGCTACAAGTAATTTGGATGAAAATGGTATGATTCGCGTGGGTGCTGAAGTTGGTGCTGGCGATATCCTTATTGGTAAGATTACACCAAAAGGCGAGTCTGATCCTACTCCGGAAGAAAAACTACTTCGTGCCATTTTTGGTGACAAAGCAGGCGATGTAAAAGATGCATCATTAAAAGCATCTCCATCATTGAACGGAGTTGTGATTACCAAAAAACTATTTACACGTATCTTAAAGGATAAGCGCAAGCGCTCGCAAGACAAAGAGGCCATCATGGAACTCGAAGACAGCTACGATGTAAAATTCGAAAAATTGAATGCTGTATTGGTAGAGAAATTATTTTCTATCCTAAGTGGTAAAACTTGTCAAGGCGTTATGAACGACTTAGGCGAAGAAGTAATGCCAAAAGGAAAGAAGTTTACCTTGAAAATGCTTAATGCTGTTGACGATTATGCACACCTTGTTAACTCCGATTGGACGGTTGATAAACGAGTAAATGGTCTTGTTAACGACTTGATGCATAATTATAAAATCAAGGAAAACGACTTACAAGGTGCTTTACGTAGAAACAAGTTTACCATTTCAGTTGGAGATGAGCTTCCTGCTGGAATATTGAAACTTGCTAAGGTGTATATCGCCAAAAAACGTAAGTTGAAAGTTGGAGATAAAATGGCTGGACGTCACGGAAACAAAGGTATTGTTGCCCGTATTGTTCGTCAAGAAGACATGCCATTCTTAGAAGATGGAACTCCTGTGGACATCGTATTAAATCCACTTGGTGTACCATCTCGAATGAATATTGGGCAGATTTATGAAACTGTTCTTGGTTGGGCAGGTCAGAAGTTAGGCAAAACATTTGCGACTCCAATTTTCGATGGAGCTACTAACGAACAAATAGATGAAATCACCAAAGAAGCGGGAGTTCCTCAGTTTGGTCATACGTATTTATACGATGGCGGAACAGGTGAACGTTTTGATCAACCAGCAACAGTTGGTGTGATTTATATGCTAAAACTCGGACACATGGTGGACGACAAAATGCACTCGCGTTCTATTGGTCCATACTCGCTTATTACACAGCAACCGCTTGGTGGTAAGGCGCAGTTTGGTGGACAACGATTTGGCGAAATGGAGGTATGGGCACTTGAAGCATACGGTGCATCGAGTACCCTACAAGAAATCTTGACCGTGAAGTCTGATGACGTTATTGGTCGAGCCAAAACATACGAGTCAATTGTGAAGGGTGAAGCCATGCCAAAGCCTGGTCTTCCTGAGTCCTTTAATGTATTGATGCACGAACTTAAAGGTCTTGGCCTTGACATTCGTTTAGAAGAATAATAAAATATTGATATGGCACGTATAAACGAAACACAACAACAAAAAGATTTTAATAAAATCTCCATTGGGCTTTCATCGCCTGAAACTATTTTGGCTGCCTCTAAAGGTGAGGTGCTTAAGCCAGAAACAATTAATTATCGTACACACAAACCTGAACGTGATGGCTTGTTTTGTGAGCGCATCTTTGGTCCTGTAAAGGATTTTGAATGTGCTTGTGGAAAGTATAAGCGTATTCGCTACAAAGGAATTGTGTGTGACCGATGTGGGGTAGAAGTAACCGAAAAGAAAGTTCGTCGCGACCGCGTTGGACACATCAGTTTGGTTGTTCCTGTGGCTCACATTTGGTACTTCCGTTCGTTACCAAACAAAATCGGCTACTTACTTGGACTTCCGTCTAAGAAGTTAGATATGATTATTTATTACGAACGCTACGTCGTTATTCAACCGGGTATTGCTACTAACGAAGAAGGAGAGCCTGTTCAAAAAATGGATTTCTTGACTGAGGAAGAGTACCTCAATATCATGGAAAAGCTTCCGCAAGAAAACCAGTACTTGGAAGACAGTGATCCAAATAAGTTTATTGCAAAAATGGGAGCGGAGTGTCTAATTGACATTCTAAATCGTATTGATTTAGATGCGCTTTCATACCAGTTGCGTGACAAGGCAAACAACGAAACTTCTAAACAACGTAAAACAGAAGCGCTCAAGCGTTTACAAGTTGTTGAAGCCCTTCGTGATGCAAACAAAAACCGCGAAAATCGTCCAGAGTGGATGATTATGAAAGTAGTACCTGTAATTCCACCAGAATTACGTCCATTGGTGCCGCTAGATGGTGGTCGTTTTGCCACTTCGGATTTAAACGATTTATACCGTCGTGTGATCATTCGTAACAATCGTCTTAAACGATTGTTAGAAATTAAGGCACCTGAAGTAATTTTACGTAACGAAAAGCGTATGCTTCAAGAGTCGGTTGACTCATTGTTTGACAACACGCGTAAGTCATCTGCTGTAAAAACAGACGCTAACCGTCCGCTCAAATCACTTTCAGATTCGTTAAAAGGAAAGCAAGGACGTTTCCGTCAAAACTTACTTGGTAAACGTGTAGATTATTCAGCACGTTCGGTTATTGTTGTTGGACCAGAGCTTAAACTTTTTGAGTGTGGATTACCAAAGAACATGGCGGCTGAACTCTACAAGCCATTTATCATTCGCAAGCTTATTGAGCGTGGAATCGTGAAAACGGTTAAATCTGCAAAGAAAATTATAGACAAGCGTGAGCCTGTTGTATGGGATATTTTAGAAAATGTGCTTAAAGGACATCCTGTATTATTGAACAGGGCCCCCACACTTCACCGTTTGGGTATCCAAGCATTCCAGCCAAAACTAATTGAAGGAAAAGCAATTCAATTGCACCCATTGGCGTGTACTGCATTTAACGCCGATTTTGACGGTGATCAAATGGCAGTTCACTTACCATTAGGTCCAGAAGCAATTCTTGAATCGCAATTATTGATGTTGGCATCGCACAACATCCTTAACCCTGCCAATGGCTCTCCAATTACAGTACCTTCTCAGGATATGGTACTTGGATTGTATTATATGACTAAAGCACGTAAGTCAACTAAAGACCACAAGGTAAAAGGTGAAGGCTTGACATTTTATAGCGCAGACGAGGTGAATATTGCCTTCAACGAGGGTAAAGTTGACCTTAACGCGAAAGTTAAAATTCGTGCAAAAGACTTTAATGACGCAGGCGAATTGGTGTATCAAATCATTGATACTACCGTTGGAAGAATTCTATTTAACCAACACGTTCCAGAAAAAGCAGGATACATCAACGAGGTATTGACTAAAAAATCGCTTCGTGGTATTATCGGAGGTATCTTGAAAGTAACAAGTGTTCCTGAAACGGCTGAATTCCTTGATAAAATTAAGGATATGGGCTTCTCTTTTGCATTCAAAGGAGGTCTGTCATTTAGTTTAGGTGATATCATTATACCAAAAGAAAAAACAGAATTGATCGATGAGGCCAATGGACAAGTAGACGGTATTATTGCCAACTACAACATGGGGCTTATTACCAACAACGAGCGTTACAATCAGGTGATTGATATTTGGACATCAACCAATGCAACGCTAACCGAACTTGCCATGAAACGCATTAGCGAAGATCAGCAAGGATTTAACTCGGTATTTATGATGTTGGATTCGGGAGCTCGTGGTTCTAAAGAACAGATACGCCAGCTTACTGGTATGCGAGGACTTATGGCAAAGCCTAAAAAGTCAAACGCAGGTGGAGGCGAGATTATTGAAAATCCAATTTTATCGAACTTTAAAGAAGGTCTTTCGATTTTGGAATACTTTATCTCTACGCACGGTGCACGTAAAGGTCTTGCCGATACGGCACTTAAAACTGCCGATGCAGGTTACTTAACGCGTCGTTTGCACGATGTGGCACAAGACGTTATTGTGAATCAAGTAGACTGTGGTACGTTAAGAGGACTTACGGTTTCAGCATTGAAGAAAAACGAAGAAGTTGTAGAGGCACTTGGCGATCGAATTGTTGGTCGTGTTGCGCTTCACGATGTTGTTGACCCAATTTCTGGGGAAGTATTAGTAACTGCTGGTAATGAGATTCTTGATGACAATGCGAAAGCAATTGAGAATTCTGCACTTGAAAGTGTGGAAGTTCGCTCACCATTAACATGTGAGGCTAAAAAAGGAATTTGTGCCAACTGTTATGGACGTAACCTCGCAACTGGTAAAATGGTACAACAAGGAGAGTCTGCAGGTGTAATTGCAGCGCAATCTATTGGAGAACCTGGAACACAGCTTACATTGCGTACGTTCCACGTAGGTGGTATTGCCGGTAACATTTCTGAAGAAAACAAACTCGTTGCTCGATTTGATGGAGTTGCTGAAATTGAAGAACTCAAAACCGTTGACGGTAAAGACAATGATGGAAAACCTGTAAAAATTGTGATTTCACGTACCTCAGAAATTAAGGTGGTGGACAAGAACACAGGTATTGTATGGAGTACAAATAATATCCCTTACGGTTCGTTTGTGTTTGTGAAAGACGGACAAAAAATCAAAAAGGACGATGTCGTTTGTCAATGGGATCCGTACAACGGAGTTATTATTTCTGAATTTACAGGTTCTATCGGATATGAAAACATTGAACAAGGGGTAACCTATCAAGTTGAAATTGACGAGCAAACTGGTTTCCAAGAAAAAGTGATTTCGGAGTCAAGAAACAAAAAAATCATTCCTACACTATTGATTAAAGACGCTAGTGGTAAAACCTTGCAATCGTATAACTTACCTGTAGGTGCACACCTTATGGTTGACGATGGCGAGAAAATTGAGAAGGGTAAAATTTTGGTAAAAATTCCTCGTAAGTCTGCTAAATCTGGAGATATTACAGGGGGTCTACCGCGTGTAACCGAGCTTTTCGAAGCACGTAACCCATCTAACCCTGCTGTTGTTTCTGAAATTGACGGTGTGGTTACTTTTGGTAAAATCAAGCGTGGTAACCGTGAGATAATCGTAGAGTCTAGGACTGGTCAAATCAAGAAATACTTAGTGAAACTTTCGAATCAAATTTTGGTTCAAGAAAATGACTTTGTAAAAGCGGGTATGCCACTTTCTGATGGTGCGATTACACCAAACGATATTTTGTCGATTAAGGGCCCTTCTGCTGTACAGCAGTATTTGGTAAACGAAGTACAAGAAGTATATCGTTTACAAGGGGTAAAAATTAACGATAAGCACTTTGAGGTTGTTGTTCGTCAGATGATGCGTAAAGTACGTGTAGAAGATTCAGGCGATACTACATTCTTAGAGGGTCAGTTGGTTCACAAATCAGACTTTATCGAAGAAAACGATGCGCTCTTTGGTCAAAAAGTAGTACTGGAAGCAGGTGATTCTGAAAACCTTAAAGCAGGTCAGATTATTACTGCACGCCAATTACGTGATGAGAATTCACTACTGAAACGCGACGATAAAAACGTGGTTGAAGCTCGTGATGCCGTAAATGCTACTGCAACACCAATTCTACAAGGAATTACTAGAGCTTCGCTACAGACCAAGTCGTTTATCTCGGCAGCTTCATTCCAAGAAACTACCAAGGTACTCAACGAGGCAGCTGTTGCAGGTAAAATTGATACGCTAGAAGGACTGAAAGAAAACGTCATTGTAGGTCACAAGATTCCAGCAGGTACGGGGAACCGTGCGTTTAACGATATCATTGTTGGTTACACCGATGAATATGAAGCGCTAATTGCTGAGAAATCATTAAGTGCTGATGTATAATGAGCGACAAGGCTAAAAAAGACGGGAGTATAAACATTGAGCTTGATCCGGAAACGGCACAAGGTACATACGCTAATCTTGCGATTATCAACCATTCAGCTTCTGAGTTTGTGGTAGATTTCATCAATATTATGCCAGGTGCGCCAAAGGCGAAAGTGAGATCTCGTATTATTCTTACGCCACAGCACGCCAAACGCTTCTTAAAAGCCTTAGGTGAAAATGTGCAGCGTTTTGAAGCTGCTCACGGTGAAATTAAAGATTATGAGCAACCGCCCATACCGCTTAATTTCGGCCCCACCGGCGAAGCTTAAACAAATAAAATCCTGCTCATATGAGCAGGATTTTGTGTTTTTAAAAATAGCTGTGTATTCTAGTTTAGATAAGCTGAGTACATCCAAACCATTTTTTCCTGTTCCCGAATGTAGTCACTCATTTGAGCATTAGTTCCCTCATCGTCAATTTCACTAGAAAGATTTAGTATGTGTCTTTCTTTTTTAAGAAGTATGGTAAACCCATCTAGAATTTCCTTAATGGCTTTAGTTCCATTGCTAACCTCGTTGCTTTCGCTGATTTGAGCTTTTTTTAGATAGTCGGAGCTTTTGTGTTGAGGTGCATGTCCAAGTGTTAGTATCCGTTCAGCGACTTCGTCAATTTTTTCAAAAAAGTCGTTATATAATTCTTCGAATTTCACATGCAGTTCAAAGAATTTCTCGCCTTGAATATTCCAGTGGAAGCCGCGTAAATTTTGATAAAATACGGTATAATTTGCAAGTAAGTCATTAAGCGCTTGTGCTAGTTCTTTGCATTTTTCTGTGTCTAGGCCAATATTGTTATGGGTTTTCATGGGTACATTATTTTAGATTAAAAAAAACACCCCAAAATGCCAATATATAATCACACACGAGTGTTGCTTTAGAGGCAACCTTTCTTGTAAGAACAAGTTTGGGAATATGCTTATTGCTAATGTAGTAAAAATCCCTAAAACTCCGATGTCGCGTGAAAGACAACACCTGGATATTTACTTTGTGTCATTTGTAAGGTAAAGGCAGAGTCTGCCAAAAACACCAACTGCCCGTGCTTGTCTTTTGCCAAAAATTTGGACTTGGTTTGCTTAAAACCAGCAAAATCAGCCTCACAACCTTGATTGACTTCCACCCAACAGGCTTTGTGTACGTTAAGGTTTTCGTATGTACAGCTTGCGCCGTATTCGTGTTCTAAGCGATACTGAATTACATCAAATTGCAATGCACCAACCGTGCCTACAATTTTACGCCCATTGAGTTCTAACGTAAATAATTGGGCAACTCCTTCGTCCATAAGTTGGTCGATCCCTTTGTTTAGTTGTTTGGCTTTCATCGGATCAGCATTATTGATGTACCTAAAGTGCTCGGGTGAAAAACTCGGAATTCCTTTAAAATGAACACGTTCACCTGAAGTAAGTGTATCTCCAATTTTAAAGTTTCCAGTGTCGTGCAACCCAACAATATCACCAGGATACGATACGTCTACAATCTCTTTTTTATCTGCAAAAAATGCATTTGGACTGCTAAACTTTAGTTTTTTGTTATGACGAACGTGCAGGTAAGGTACATTACGCGCAAATGTTCCCGAAACGATTTTTATAAACGCCAATCGATCGCGGTGCTTTGGGTCCATGTTGGCATGAATTTTAAAAACAAAACCAGAAAAGGCATCTTCGTTCGGAGCTATGCTGCGTTCCTCACTGTTTTTGGGCTGTGGTGGTGGTGCAATATCCACAAAGCAATCCAATAATTCTTGAACACCAAAATTATTTAGTGCTGAACCAAAAAATACAGGGTGCTGCTGTCCTTTTAAATACGCACTTTGATCAAAAGAAGGATATACTTCCCGTACCAATTCCAACTCTTCTTCAAGTGTAGCCTTTGCAGTACTACCAATGATAGTTTCTAAGGCAGTATCGTCAAGGTTTTCGATGATACTACTGTCGCTAATGGTGGTTTTACTCTCTTCGTCAAATAAGCGTACGTTGTTGTTCCAGAGATTATAAATTCCCTGAAAATCATATCCCATACCAATGGGAAAACTCAATGGAACGGTAGTAAGTCCTAGTTTTTGTTCCACTTCATCTAGTAAGTCAAACGCATCTTTTCCTTCGCGGTCTAATTTGTTTATAAATACTATAATTGGAATATTTCGCATGCGGCATACGGATACCAGTTTTTCGGTTTGTTCTTCGACGCCTTTTGCTACGTCAATCACCACAATTACGCTGTCTACTGCGGTTAGGGTGCGGAATGTGTCTTCTGCAAAATCCTTGTG
>JAACDD010000016.1 GCA_009937085.1 Bacteroidota bacterium | reverse complement strand
TGAGGAAATGGGAGAAAAAGCAATTATGAATCCAACCAATATTTCTATGGTTCTACGTGAAAGCACAGGAATTCAAATGCAACAAACCTCTTTAAGTAGCGGAAGTACAAATATTAGAATTCAAGGACTCGATGGTCGTTACACACAACTTTTGAGAGATGGATTTCCACTTTATGGAGGCTTTTCAAGTGGTTTGAGTATTTTACAAATTCCACCTTTAGATTTGCAACAATTTGAAATTATTAAAGGAAGTTCATCTACACTTTATGGTGGTGGAGCAATTGCAGGTTTAATAAATATGGTATCAAAAACACCAGACGAAGAACCTGCTTTAGATATTATGCTTACGCAAACACAAGCGTTGGGAAGTACTGCAAATGTATTTTACAGTAAACGGAATGAAAAGTTTGGTATTTCGCTTTACGGTTCTGGTCACTATCAAAAAGCTTATGACCCAGAAGATGATGGTTTTAGTAATTTACCAAAAACTAAATCTATTTCATTTAATCCAAAATTCTTTTATTATCCTTCTGACAAAACTACGTTTTGGTTAGGTCTAAACGGAACTTATGACGATAGAATTGGTGGAGACATTACAAAAATAGAAAGTGGCGAAAATGGAATTCATCAATATACAGAGGAAAACATTTCAAAAAGATTGAGTAGTCAAGCAGTTTACAAAACTCAAATAGATTCTATTAGTTCTTTGAGCATTAAAAATAGTGTATCCTTTTTCGATAGAAATTTAACGATTCCCGATTTCAATTTTGATGGTAAACAAACCAACACATTTACGGAAATCACTTATCAAAGAGAGACTTCAAAAGCAGATTGGATTTTTGGAGCAAATTTATATACTTCAAACTTTGACGAAAATGATAATGCAACTTTGCAACGTGACCAAAAAGACATCACTTACGGAATGTTTGCTAACAATATTTATGACCTTTCCGAAAATTGGATTTTAGAAACTGGGTTGCGAGCAGATTACAATACTGATTTTGGCTTTTTTCCACTTCCAAAAATTTCATTGCTTTATAAAAATGATAACGGGTTTTCAAGCAGAATTGGTGGTGGTTTAGGTTACAAAATTCCAGATATTTTTACAGAAGAGGCTGAATTTATAAACTTTGAAAATGTACTCGGCATTGATAAATCTTCATTAAAGGCAGAGCGTTCTTATGGTGTAAATTTTGATTTCAACTATCAGACACGTTTATTTGAAAACATTGGTTTTTCTATTAATCAACTTTTTTACGTTACTGCTATTAATAACGGTTTGCTTTTAAATAGTACAGACAGCGGAATGTTTGTATTTGAAAATGCAACTGATGAAATTTTAAGCAAAGGCGCAGAAACAAATATAAAGTTTACTTATAAAGATTTTAGATGGTTTTTAAATTATGCACTTATAGACACTAAATTGAACTATTTAGCAGGAAATCCACAAAAACCATTAACTGCAAAACATAACGCAGGAAGTGTTTTGATGTACGAATCTGATAAATGGAGAATTGGCTACGAAACATTTTATACAGGAGAACAGTTTTTATCAAACGGAACAGAAACGACAGATTTTGTAACTATGGGTTTACTTTTAATGCGTAATTTTAAATTTGGTAGTGCATTTGTGAACTTTGAAAATTTCACAGACAGAAGACAAAGTAGGTTTTCACCTTTGGTTTTACCACCACACGAAAATCCAGAATTTCCAGAAATCTATGCACCAACAGACGGTTTTATTTTTAGCGTTGGAATTATTATTAAACCGTTTGGAAACGAAGAGCATCATTAACTATGAAAACAATTGAAGAATTTTTAGAGTCAAAAAATATTAGAGTAACTGCAATGCGTTTATTAATATATAAGTTCCTTGCCGAAAAACAAGTTGCAGTTACATTAAGTGATATAGAAAATGCTTTTGAGAAAGCAGATAGGACAACATTATACAGAACTATTAAAACATTTGAAGAAAAAGAAATTGTGCATCAAATAGATGATGGCACAGGAATTACGAAATATACTTTGTGTGAAAAAGGTTGTAATTGTGAGATTGAAACCGATTTGCATTTACATTTTCATTGTAATAACTGTAACGAAACCATTTGTTTAACTGAACATAAAATCCCTCAAATAAAAGTGCCTGATGGATTTGTTTCAGAAAACGTAAACTTGGTTGTAAAAGGCATTTGCGATAAATGTAGCGGACAATAAATGCACTTCCATTGCATTGGTTATTATAGCATTTTTACATAAAATTAGAAATTATGTTATTATTCGCTTATCTCATATTGTATTTTTTATTGGTCTTTGTTTTAAGGTCTGTATTACTTTGGAAAAAAACTGGAATAAATCCATTTACATTTGAAAAAACAGATAATGCACACGATTATAATGGAAAGGTTTTTACATTTATCACAGTTCTTGAGTTAATTGTTGTAGGAATCTATGCTTTCAAAGATGAATGGTATGAATATTTACTTCCTTTTTGGTATTTGGAAAATCAAACTTTACAGAAAATTGGTTGGGTACTTTTGTTGGTATCGCTGATTTTAGTTTGGTTTTCTCAAAGCCAAATGGCAAATTCTTGGAGAATCGGAATTGATGAAAACAACAAAACCAAATTGGTAACAAAAGGAGTATTTTCAATTTCAAGAAATCCTATATTTTTAGGAATAATGATTGCGAATATTGGGTTATTCCTTGTAATTCCTAATGCTTTTACTTTACTTATAATTTCATTATCTACTTTAAGCGTAAATACACAAATAAGATTGGAAGAAGAATTTTTAAAACGTGAATTTGGAAATGAATATATACAATATGCGGAAAAAGTGAGAAGATGGATTTAAACTAAAAACACAGAATTGCCAATGCTTAAAGCCATACACATTTACAGTCGCATCATCCAAGCTTCACCAAAACTGTAAAAGAGTATGTCTTGCCAACGTTAACATTTGAACTAAATAACAAACATCTGAAAACCAAGCTGAACGTGAAAAGCACTATGCACAACAATGTATATAAAACATAGCTATTACAGGCTTTCCGAGAGGTTTTTGCATCTTTATTAAGACCGCCAAATTTTTATTTTTGTATATTTATAAATTAAAAAATAAATAGAAAAAATAAAAATTCGGCTCGTGTATAATCCGAAAAGTTAGTGTTTATTTATACGCTACGTTTCATATACTAGACCGTTATCTAATTACCTACATATGCAACGCACGGTCTTCCGTTGCAGCTAAAGCGGCTTCTTTTACGGCTTCGGCGTAGGTAGGATGCGCATGGCTCATACGTGCCAAATCTTCGGCAGAAGCACGGAATTCCATGGCAGTAACCGCTTCTGTAATCAAGTCGGCGGCACGAGCGCCTATCATATGTACGCCCAAAATTTCATCTGTTTCGGCATGTGCTAAAATTTTTACAAATCCGTCCGTATCCATACTGGCCCGTGAGCGTCCAAGGGCACGCATGGGAAACTGTCCTTTTTTGAACGGCACGGCGCTTTCTTTTAGCTCCTCTTCTGTTTTTCCAACAGATGCCACTTCAGGCCAGGTATAAATCACATTCGGAATTAGGTTGTAATCAATATGCGGTTTTTGACCAGCCAAAAACTCAGCCACCAATACGCCTTCTTCTTCGGCTTTGTGGGCCAACATGGCACCACGCACCACATCGCCAATAGCATAAATGTTAGTTGCTGTAGTTTGTAGTTTTTCGTTTACTTCAACCTGTCCGCGGTCGTTAAGGCTAATCCCTGCAGCTTCGGCATTTAAGCCATTGGTATAAGGTCTTCTTCCTACAGAAACCAAACAATAATCCCCTTCAAAAGTTAGGGCTTCGCCTTTTTTGTTGTTTGCGGTTACGGTTACGGTATCGCCGTTGCGATCAACGGCCGTTACTTGATGCGAAAGGTGAAATTTCACCCCTTGCTTTTTCATTACTTTCATCAATTCTTTAGAAAGCGCAGCGTCTAACACCGGACTAATACGATCGGCGTATTCTATCACGCTTACATCTGCGCCCAACCTTCTATACACCTGACCCAATTCCAATCCGATAACGCCACCGCCAATCACCACTAGTTGTTTTGGGATTTCGCTTAGTTCCAATGCTTCTGTAGAAGTAATAATACGCTCTTTATCCAAATCAATAAACGGCAAACTCCCGGGTGTTGAGCCTGTTGCGATAATCGTATTTTTTGCTTCTATGGTTTGTGCGTCTTCGCCTGTAATCTTAATATGCGTTGCATCTTCAAACGAACCCAAACCACGCAATACGGTAATCTTGTTTTTATCCATCAAAAAATCAATTCCCTTAATCGTAGTAGAAACCACTTCACGCTTACGCGCAATCATTTGTGGAAAATTGACTTCGATGGCACCGGCTACATCAATGCCGTGCGTTTTAAAATCTTTGGTTGCCATTTCGTAGTGATGCGAAGAATCCAACAAGGATTTTGAAGGGATACAACCTACGTTAAGGCAAGTTCCGCCAAGCGTTGGTTCTTTTTCAATGAGTACGGTTTTCATACCGAGTTGCGCGCAACGAATAGCTGCAACATATCCTCCAGGACCCGAGCCAATTATGGCAACATCAAATTGATTCATTTTTTTGATTTAGTTTTACAAATGTACAATGAAGCGAGCAATCGCTTTATATGCTTTTTCGTATTCCACACAAAATCGTATTATTACGAAACAAATGAAACAAAAACCCTCCTTATCGCTAGGTATTGCCCTACTCCCGGTTTTTGTATTGGTGCTGCTACTCTCACTAAATGTAAGCGTTTATGGAGATGATGCATTAAGCGGCTCTAATCAATTTATATTGCTTCTGGGCGGTGCCGTGGCCGCGCTTATTGGCTTTCGTTATAAAATTTCGTACAAAAATATGCTGCAGCAAGTGGCTGAAAATCTAAAATCGGTAACAGGCGCTATTCTAATTTTACTTTTTGTTGGCGCGTTAGCGGGTACGTGGTTGCTCAGCGGCATTATTCCTGCCATGATTTATTATGGGTTACAACTATTACATCCCACTTACTTTTTAGCGGCCTGCATTGTTATCTGTGCCTTAATATCTGTTGCTACCGGAAGCAGCTGGACCACATCGGCTACTGTGGGTATTGCGCTGATAGGCATTGGAAAAGCCATGGGGTTACCTGTGGGTATGATTGCTGGTGCCGTTATTTCTGGGGCGTATTTTGGTGATAAAATGTCACCCCTTAGCGATACTACAAACCTTGCGCCTGCTATGGCGGGAGGGGAATTGTTTGCGCATATTCGTTATATGACGCTTACGACAGTTCCTACCATTTTGGTTACGTTATTGGTGTTTCTCATTATTGGTTTTACACAAAACACCGCGACTGTTTCGCAAACTGAACCTTTGCTTTCGGCAATAACAGCACGTTTTAGCATAAACCCATTGCTTTTTTTAGCCCCAGTAATTGTTATTATAATGATTGCAAAAAAGACACCTCCTTTGGTTGCGCTACTTATCGGAACGCTTTTGGGCGTATTGTTTGCCCTTATTTTTCAGCAACCTTTATTGACGTTATTAAGCAATCAAGAAGTCGTTTCGTGGGCAGGTACGTATAAAGTTATTATGGATGCCATTACGGTTTCCACTACGATTGAAACCAATCATCCCATGCTAAATGATTTATTCCAATCGGGAGGCATGGCAGGCATGTTAGGTACCATTTGGCTTATCATTTGTGCGATGGTTTTTGGTGGTATTATGGACGCGATAGGCGCACTTGAAGCGATTAGCGCTGCATTATTGCGATGGGCAAAAAGTACCTTTCAATTGTGTGCGAGTACGGTGGCTTCTTGCTTAGCGATAAATATTACGGCATCAGATCAATACTTATCGATTGTGGTACCCGGTAAAATGTTTTCAAACGCCTATAAAAATCGTGGGTTAGCCCCCGAAAACTTAAGCCGGACTCTTGAAGACTCGGGAACCGTAACTTCTGTTTTGGTACCGTGGAATACCTGTGGCGCATATCAGTCTGGCGTACTTGGTGTTTCGGTAGCAGAGTATTTTGTGTATGCTATTTTTAACTGGTTAAGTCCGTTCACCACCTTGCTTTATGCAGCCATTGGATATAAAATAAAGCAACTAAAATCATCGCATTGAAGCTGCTTATCCTCTAATAGAAAATTAAAATTTGTATCGTCCTAAATTGCTGCAAATTTGTTTAGTTTTGAATCTCATAATTAAAACAAAAAATATGGCTATTGTAGGAAAAAAATTCCCAGATATAACTGTTAACGCAATGAACGAAATGGGTGACACCATCCAAATTAACGTTCTTGAAGAAGCTGTAAATAACAAGAAAAAAGTATTGTTGTTTTGGTATCCAAAAGACTTTACATACGTATGTCCAACTGAACTACACGCATTTCAAGCGGCGCTTCCAGAATTTGAAAAAAGAAACACTATTGTTATTGGTGCGTCTTGCGATACAGCAGAAGTTCACTTTGCATGGTTAAGCACAGCAAAAGACAACGGTGGTATTGAAGGAGTTACATATAATCTTTTGGCAGATAGCAACCGAAATCTTTCCACAATCCTTGGTGTTCTTGACGGTGACAACCACCAATATAACGAAGAATACGATACTGTTTTGATGGAAGGCGACAATGTGCCAAACCGTGCTACATTTTTAATCGATGAAGATGGAATTGTACAACACGAAAGCATCAACAACAAACCTATCGGACGTAATGTAGATGAGTTTGTTCGTATTGTAGATGCACTTGCACACAATCAAAAACACGG
>JAACDD010000122.1 GCA_009937085.1 Bacteroidota bacterium | reverse complement strand
TTCATTAGCATAGGTGAAAAGGCAGCAACAGTTCCAGCTAGTCCCGCTAGGGTGCCTACTGACGGCCCTCTAAATAAGTCGCTAGATAGCGTTTGGATATTCCCAATAGCAAATTGAAAACCAAATAGTGCTACACCAGCCAAATAGATAAATGCCATATAGTTGGTGTCACTAACAAGTGTTATGATAGAAACAAAACCAACTACAATCAATAAGCTACCAATAACAATACTTGCCTTTCTTCCAAAGTCTGTTGAAGTGCGCTTGATAATGGCTTCGGTGAATATGCCCCCAAAAATTCCGCCTGCGGCTGCCATGAGATATGAAATCCACATAGTATTTCCAATTTCTTCAATACTTAAGTCATATTTTGCATTTAGATAAATTGGCATCCAACCAGCAAAAAACCACCAAATGGGCTCTATAAAAAACCTACAAAGTAAGATTCCCCAAGGTTGCTTATAACTTAAAATTTTAGTGACGCTTAAGCTTTTCGCATTTTCATCAATTACGATATTATTTTCTATGCGGTCGTTTAAAAGCAACTCCTTTTCTTTCTCTGTAATCCAAGGATGTGTTTCGGGTTTAGATTTATTAATCAAGAGCCAAGGAAGCACCCAAATAAGTCCCAATCCACCTAATATGATATACGTTGATTTCCAACCAAACTGAGCATATAGATATACAATAATGATAGGTGCTACAACATTCCCAATGGAAGCTCCAGCATTAAAAATTCCTTGCGCTAGTGCACGCTGCTTCACTGGAAACCACTCTCCATTACTTTTAACAGCACCTGGCCACAGACCTGCTTCACCAAGTCCGAGAAGACCACGAACTACAGAAAGCGAAATAATGCCTCTAGCAACAGCATGGGCTGCTGCGGCGACAGACCAAACAACAATAGACAATACAAAACCGATCCGCGTACCTATTTTATCGTATAACCTACCTGATAAAAACTTACTTGCGGCGTAAGTCAGCATAAATACATTCAGCATGAGTGCATAATCTGCGTTGTCCATGCCTAAATCTTTACCCATTTCAGGCCACAACAAAGCAAAGGCAGTCCTGTCTATGTAATTAATTACAGTTGCTATAAAGATTAGTATTATTATCCACCAACGTAATCCGTGCATTTTCATATCGTTATGTTATTTAATAAACGTAAATCTAAGGGTGGTAAGCGAGTTACCAGAAGAATTAATTTAAGGCATTAATTGTGTTAATTTGATTCGTAACAATACTGATACAAAACACTAAAGTGTTCTTTCATTTTCTCTTCTGCCCTACTAGGATCTTTAAACCTAATTGCATCTACAATAGCTTGATGTTCATCAATTGCATTTAAAGCAGTATTACTTTTACATACGTGATATTTTTCAAAATCCGTGATGATCTGCGGTGTAATGGACAGCATCAATCGGTTTAAAGAAGGATTATGGCTAGCTTTTGCAATAGAAAGGTGAAAAAGTAAATCTTCAGCTACCGCGTCTTCCCCTGCAAGTACTTTAAATTTATATTTTTCTAGTACTTCCTCAATTTCTGAAAGGTCTTCCTCTGTGCGGCGTGCCGCCGCAAACTTTACAAGTTTAAGTTCAAGAAAAATTCGCGTTTCAACCAATGACTTAAAATCAGGGGTAGGGAGGTTTATAATTTGATGAATCATACCATTTATGGCGGTAAGTCCCAAATCGGCAATAAACGTTCCGCTCTGTGGCATAGATTTTAAGAGGCCGTAAAATTCCAGTTTTTGAATAGCATTTCGAATACTTCCTCTGCTTACTCCAAGGCGGTCTGCCAGTAAACGTTCTGACGGAAGTTTTTCGCCAGGCTCCATGTTCTTTAGGTTAATCAGTGATTTAATTTCAGAAATAATGAGCTTTTCTTTATTGTCTAAGCCGTTTACTCCTTTGATTTCTGTTTTCATACTTAAATTGGTTAACCAAATTTATATTCGTAAACTTATGAATTTAAAATTATAATTAAAAGCTTTTTAATGCATAACTTCAAGCGTGTAATATTTTAAACGTGAAAATGCATTCTCGTCTTTAGTTTGAAAATAGTTGCCTGCCTTAAAATAATTCTCAAAAACAGACCATTTTTCCATATCTGTACCTTGATATACACGGCTGTAAGTATCATTCAATATTACCTCCATTCGACCCTCGCTTGCAATAATTTCAAGAGTAAAAGGGTCATAACCAACTTCAACTGGAAATGTATATCCATCATCATCTCCCCAAGCAGAAGTGTGAAGAATTTCTGGCTCAACTGCGTTAGGGTTTTTCAAAACCTTGGACTTAAGACGAACATAACCATTTGCCCAATATATTTTCAAAATGGGAGGCGCATTGTTGTCTTTTTGACCTAACAAATCATGTTGGGCGTCAGTTAACCGACCGTGAATCTGCATCACTATGGTGCGGTGTGGATTGCCAGAGCTGTCTTTAGAAATTTCATCGATGCGTAGACGTCCTTTAATTTTGCCGCCTTCAATGAATGTCCAATTATGTGAATCCGAACCAGACACCATTTGTTCGCGTAGTTCTGTTCTTGAATAACTTGAATTTGGAGTAGAAGAACCTGGTTTGGTATAAAACACAAGAGCACCTTCGATAGAATCGTTATACATATAGGGTTTTAACACATCATTGGTTGCATAACCCAAGATTTCAGGTGGTTTTATCGAAGTTGGATTTCCTATTGGAAGTGTTACTTTCCAATGGGTAAGGTCAATATTCGGAAGTTTAAACGTTGTACCTGGCCGATCATTAATAGTAACA
>JAACDD010000121.1 GCA_009937085.1 Bacteroidota bacterium | reverse complement strand
ATATTTAAACGCAACATAAAGATTACCAGAATAGCTAGAAACATCAATAAGACCAACATCCTGAAATGCATACCATGAGATATCCTCACCAGGAACTAAAACATTTTGTTTTTCCCAAGTTGCAGTTGTCACGTTTGTCCCATCAAAATCGGTAGATACAAATACTTCTAGCGTATTATTGTCCTCATCGTCTAAGTGGTGTTGGGCAAGTTTGAAATTTATATAAGCATCTGTAGCTCCTGTTAAGTCAAAAGCTGGTGTAACAAGCCAGCCGATATTTACATCGTCGCCTGTTCGGAAGCCACTAAACTCAACATATCCATTTCCGCTAAATAATTGCTCTGTCCACAACTCACCACCAACTTCGGCATAATTTACCCAACCATCGTAATCAAAGTTTGAGTTGTCCACAACATTGTCAAATTGTTCGTCTAAAACAGTATCAAAATCTGAAAGTTCTAACAGCTCACAAGGTGTCCCGTTTAAATCAACATCTTCTGTTGAATTTAACATCAAAACCAAATTATCGCCGTCATAAGTTTTTGTTACAACTGCTTTAATGGTTCCTGTTCCAGATGGTAAAATATCTTGGTTGAAGTCGGCATAGGCACTTGTTTCTAATAAAAACGTTTTTTTAGAAAAACCATCACAAGCCTCTAATGTGCGTTGGGTGTCGAAAGTGTCATAAGGATCAACGTAGGGGTCTCCAACATTTGAAGATGCTACATTTACGTCATGAACTTGAACCATTATACCCACATGACTGTCATTGATTTGAGAAAATTTAACGGATAAAGGTTCTATTTCACTAGTTGTAGCAGCACGCAGTATGTGTGCCTTCACTACCTCTTCTCTAACATTGGTAATGCGGTTATTGGCACGGTCTAATTCTCCAATCGTAATAACACCATCGCCGGTTCGGTATTCACCTACATACAAGCCTTTCAAATCAACATAAACTTCTCTGCCAATATTGAACATGTTATACGAGTCTGTAATGTCAATAAGCAGACGAATTGCTGCTGTTGGTGTACTTGGATCGTCTTGTATGTAAAATTCTTTGTAAAAATTTCCAGTAGCATCAGAAGAAACCACATACCCCTTGATTACAATATCTGATGTAATTTCGGTAGCTTCACCACTTACCATCAAATCTTTTGCATAAGCTATGGATACTACATTTTTTTGTCCTGATTCAATTTCAGACATAAGTGCTGAAAGCGAAGCATTTTCTTCAAGCCCTACAGTGTTTGGTATTTCAAAAACATCTTCTTGCTGGCAGGCGCTAACAAAAAATAATAAGGCGATAAATGGGGATATTTTAGTAATAAATTTCATGCTTTTTCTTTTAAAACCGTACATATACATTTAAGAAATAATTAGTTCCGCGACCATACCAATACTTGGGGCCAAACTGTCTTTTGGGTGAAGTAAAATCCTGACGCAACTCTCTGAAATTCGCATTTCTGGATTGCTCAAAACCACCTGTTCTGAATACACTATCAAATATGTTGTTTACGCTCAAAAAGAATCCTACATAATTCCCATAGCTGATGCGCCATGACTTACCCAATACAAGGTTTGATACGAAATACGCTTCAAACTCTTCTTGCTGAAGTAATTCACGTGCCAATTCGGGATCGTAATCGTTGAAGGGCAAGCCATCGGTATCCAAAAAGAAGTTTTGAGTTCTGTTAATAGGACTGGCATCTACAAAAGTGTTTCTGAAGAAGTTTGTGGTAAAACCAAACCACCAATAATTCTGTCTAAACTCAAACCCAAGGGAATAAGCTTCTTGCGGACCATTAGCGATACGAAGGTTTTTCATTTTGGCGGTACCAAAGTCTAAATAACCAAAATCATCTGAAGTCAAATATACACTAGGGTCGTTGGTGTATATATGACGCCCAACCGAGGCAGCACCCTTTAGCGTTAATACGGGCAATACATTAGCTTCAAAACCAAATTCAACGCCTTGATATTCTTTGTCAATGTTTTGAGAAATCTCTTGCACAAAAGATGAGGTGTCGCCTCCAATACCCTCTGCGAAGAAAAAGGATATTTCACTAGCGTTTGATAGCGTGGTGTAGTATCCAGTTAGCCTAACAGATAAGTTAGGTGCCCTCAAAATATAGCTGAGATCATATGAATTAATCTCTTCTAATTCCAAATTGCGACCTGCCTGCTCCCCAACGATATAGTGATTTTCTCTTGAATTTGCGTAAGTATTGCGCAAATGGGGTGCGCGTTGCATCCATGCAGCATTGACATCAAACAAATGTTTTCCACTTAATTTGTAAGTAAGCCCCGCTTTTCCGCTTACAGCATCAAAATTGAGTTTTTTTCCTTTACCGAACGAGTTATCTGCATATGCACCGTGTCTGTATAGTCCTTCCCTTT
>JAACDD010000120.1 GCA_009937085.1 Bacteroidota bacterium | reverse complement strand
GTGGTAAGCCAACAAACGCATACGTTGGACTTTGTGGGGCGCACCACCCAAACCACTACGGTAGAAACCAAAAACGGCAATACCTTAACTAAGGTTGATGATTATGCCTACGACCATGCTGGGCGACTGATAGACCACGACATTACCCTAAACGGCCAAAAGGAGGACTTGGTGCATAACCGCTATGACGAACTGGGGCAGTTGGAAGAAAAAACGGTAGGCGGCGGCTTGCAAACCGTGGACTACGACTATAACGTACGCGGGTGGCTACGCCACATAAACGACCCCGATGCCTTGGGCGATGATTTGTTTGGTTTTGAATTGGACTACGGAAGTCTGTATAACGGCAACATACAAAACACCTATTGGACCACCGCCAATGATAACATTAAACGTAACTACCGCTACAATTACGATGGGCTAAACCGCCTAACGAATGCTTCCTACTATGCCCCGGGAACCTATTGGGGTGCATATAACAGCAATTATACCTACGACCGCAACGGCAACATCAAACGGCTGTACCGCAGCAATGGCGAACGCATTGGCATTGACTACCTCAACTACACCTATGACGGCAACCAACTGCAAGCCGTTACCGACACTTATAAACACTCCGAGGGCTTTAACGACGGAAATACCACAGGTTTTGACTATATTTATGATGCTAACGGGAATCTTAAAGAAGATAAAAACAAGGGCATAACCATGCAGTATAACCACCTTAACTTTCCTTATCATGTTTGGCAGGGAACACAAAATAGGAGTCTTAACTATGTTTATGATGCTACAGGTGTAAAACATAAAAAAGTGTTTGACACGACGAATACGATCTATACCCCTACGGGCGTATATAAAAACAATACCTTAGAACTGGTATTTACTCCAGAGGGCTATGCCGAGCCAAAAGCAGGAGGCTTTACCCATGTGTACCAATACAAAGACCACCTCGGTAACAACCGCCTGAGTTATGCCGATGCCAACGGCAATGGCAGAATAGACACGCCTGGCAGTACGGCCATAACGGTTTGGGAAGAAACTTTTGAAGACAAAAGCAAAACCAATAACGACTGGGACGGTAGTGGTAATACGTGGGGGTGGCCGATAACAGATATTGTAAGTGATAAAGCCCATAGCGGTAGCAAGTCTGGAATGTTGCAAAACACAACCCCTTCTAGTCTTGAAATTGTAACACACAGTAACGAATGGGTTAACATAAACAACAGTAAACCTACCTTGTATAAATACAGCGGATGGGTTTTTATAGAGCCACATAACCACTATGCAGAAATATTCTTTTTTATGAAAAAAGAGGGAGAAACGGCATATAACACCCTGTTTGATAGGATTGGAACAGCCACAAGAGGTAAGTGGGTATTCCTTGAGAAAGTAGTTATGGTGCCTGAGAGTATTAAAACCATTAACATACGTATTGATA
Source organism: Bacteroidota bacterium (assembly GCA_009937085.1). GTDB lineage: Bacteria > Bacteroidota > Bacteroidia > Flavobacteriales > Flavobacteriaceae > UBA7446. Next base: position 6,898 of record JAACDD010000120.1, on the reverse strand, counting down.
ATGACGGAACAAGTGATGCCAAAGTTTGGTTTGACGACATTAAAATAGAACAGCTAGACCTATCCCAAAACGAGATAGTTTCCGAAACAAATTATTACCCTTTTGGGCTGGCGCATAAAGGGTATAATGAGCATGTGAATAGTACAAACCTTGGGGAGCAGTTTAAGTTTAATGGCAAAGAAGAAGAAAATGAACTTGGACTTGGCTGGACAGACTATGGCGCAAGACGCTATATGAAAGACCTTGGCCGTTGGGCAGGTGTTGATGCCTTAGCTGAAAAGTATGAAACTTTAAGTCCTTATGCATATGTGGCAAATACCCCCACAAATGCCATTGACCCTGACGGCAGACTCATCGTGTATGTTAATGGACTTCTTTTTAACCAAGCATTAGGGCATAAAACAACTGGGTACAGCCAAGGAGAGTATGTAGGACATTACAGATACCCACCGCCAAGAAATTTCTTCTACAACCAAGAGCCTACAATGTTTGAACAAGAAATAGGGCGTTATTGGGGTGGAAATAATGGTATTAGATCAACAATCAATAGACATTTTGGAGACAACAATAACATCTTTATTAACGGTACAGACCAGTTTAACTCACAGGCGTCTGACCGTTATGCACAAGGGCAAAAAAGTGGGTTGGAGCTTATTTCAAAGCTTCAAAATGGGACTATTGTTTTGGAAAATGAAGAGACCATAAAAATAGTTGGGCATAGCCAAGGAGCTGCCTATGCAGCAGGTATTTTGGCTACGTTGGCAGATAGTGAATTTGCTTCAAGAGTAGAGTTGGGACTTTACTTATCACCACATCAACCGGGAGACTTTAAGCATCCGGATGGCATTCCGGGAGCGCAATTTTCTACAGGTTCCGATTGGGTATCTTCAAAGTCAGGAGTTTTAGGGAAATTACTTAATGCCTTTAATGGGCAGTCAGAACTTTCCAAAATAGAGGGAGCAGATTTCTTGTTAATCCGACCCAATCATGACGGAGGTAAAGGCGGACATGATGTTGATACTTGGAATGATATTTTACAACAAATTTCAGATTTTTTAAATGATGATTAGAGCAACACAAATAATACTGATTATGTTTCTAGCAACAGGTTGTGTGAAAGAGTTGAAAGAAAACGAGCGAGCATGGAATCCCTATGTTGTAAACCAAGTTCTTGTTTTTGAATCTTCAGAAAAGGAAATTGACACTTTGGTCATACAAACCATCGATAATGCAGTTTCCGTTGGACCAAGACCAGAACTTTACAGATATAAATCATCAGGAGTTTATGCAAAAAGGCTGAAGCTTAGTGACAATAAGTTTGCTACGAAAATGATTTTAGACATCTATACAGGCACACCAATCCCTAAAAGACCCTCAGGTGTAACTTTTGAATTCTTTTTTAAAAATGCCAAATTCGGCAGCTCATACAAGCTTAAAGAACTAGAAAAACAGTCTTTGTCATCAGTTACTACTAAAGCAGGAACGTTTGATGATGTTATCAAGTTAAAACCTAAAGTTTACTACTCAGAGCGTGAGGATGAAGTACAATTCATGTATTGGAGTAAAAAACATGGCTATATCAAATTTGAACGAGCAGATGGGTTTACTTGGGAGTTGGTGGAGAAATATAATGCTAATAATTAGGGAAATTACTTAATGCCCCCCTGGCGCGCCTGCGTGCCTTTCTTAAAAAATGTATCTTTAAATAATCCAAAAACCTACTTATGCCACACAAAACCACAGCTTTTTTTAATAGGAATTGCCACGATTATGGGGCACAGGACAAAGCCCTGCGCCCGCCTGAACTTCGGGTAAGTCAGCGGGGTAGTAGTTCCTATAGGATATATAACAACTTTTTTAATGTTTTTGGGTCTTTTTGATTATTCCAAAAAAGGAGTAAAATAATCGTATTGTCTTTAGGATACTTTTTGAAAAACACAGTAGTTTGCTTTGAAATAACTACTGAATAAATATGATTATTCGGATAGACTTTTCCTACTTCAATTCCTAAAGACAAGCGTTCAATAAAATCTTCAACCAAAAAAATAAAGTCTTGTACTTCTTTGATTGTCCATTTTATCTATAAAATCAATTTCTTCGTAATAGGTAATCTTAGCAAAAGTCGTCCACGAAACTGCTACAGACATAAGTTATTTGGCAAGATTGTATTTTTTACGAACTTCAGCCATTACTTCTGCATGAGGTGTTACTTCACCACGAGCAGCCTGCGCTATACTTTCATGTATAAGTTCTTGAATTTCAGTGGGAAGTTCAAGAAATGAATCGCCAGTCTCTATTCTTTTGTTTTTTGCAAAATCAAAAACATCTTCAAGATAACTTACATTGTCAGTATCTAACAGTTGGATTATTTTATCTCTAAGTTCTGATGTTCCCATTGTAATTTGTGGGTTTAATTCAAATATACAAAAAAGTATAGCATCTTTTCCCCACTAGCGCACCTGCGTGTCTACCTAAAAAAAATAATACTACTCACATGCGCCTTGTGCCCATTCCAAAACACCTGCGGCATCGGCAGCGCAAGCATTGCCGTAAGTCGTGCCGTCACAGCCACAAACAGGTTCGTATTCGAGTGTACATACAGCATTGGGTTTAGGGGATGTCATACAAGTGCTTATAGCATCGTCTTCACACTGAAAGGAAAGGAGTAGTAGCCCGAAACAGATTAGCTTTTTCATTCTGTGGCTGTAGGTTGTATGGTTGGTTTTTGGTAGGGTTGAAAGGGTTGTCTTAGCAGTGGCACTACCCTACTGTTCTCCGTTTCGTTGGGAAATACATCTACGCCATACACAATTTTTTCTGCAGCCAAATGCATATATGTCCCCAATAACCGATCCCAAATGGCAAAAATATTCCCAAAATTGCTATCGGTATAGGGCAACACATAATGGTGGTGTACTTTATGCATATGTGGGGTTACAAGGATATAGCTTAATACGGCATCTACTTTTTTAGGCAGTTGGATATTGGCATGGTTAAACTGGCTAAGCACCACAGAAAGCGACTGATATAGCATCACAACGCCAATGGGCGTTCCCAATACAAAAACAGCAACTAGCGTAAACGTAAAGCGCACCACACTCTCTAAGGGGTGGTGGCGGTTGGCAGTCGTGGTATCCACATGATGATCGGAATGATGCACCAAATGCACCATCCAAAGCGGTTTAAGTCGGTGTTCGGTCCAGTGCGCCAAATAAGCCCCAATAAAATCAAGAAACAACACGCCCAAAAGCACATAGAGCCAAAACGGAAGGGAAACAAGGTGCAGCAAACCAAATTGGTTGGCGTTCACCCAATCAGCGGTAGTGAGCAACAAAAACGCCAAACTAAAATTTACCAATATGGAGGTTATGGTAAAAAAGAAATTGGGTAAAGCATGTTGCCACTTTTTATAGGGTAAGCGACGTAAGGGCAACAAGCCCTCAAGCAACCAAAAAAAGGAAATGCCACCTACTAGAATAATGCTGCGGTGCAACGAGGGTATGGTTTCAAAATATAAAATCAGACTTTCCACTTCCCAAATATATTGATTTTGAGTTATTTACCGTTGAGCATCCGCTGAACAGTCTCGAGCGTAGTCATCAGTTTGATCTTATGCACGGCGTCTCTGTAGCGCCCCTTTTCAATACGTTGTTCTAAGGTTTCGATAAGCGCTGAAATGGTTTGATTTTCATTCATAAATAGGCTGATGTATATATTGGGGCAAATTTAAAGTTTTATTGCTAAAGGAAGATATTAAAGCTAAATCGTACTTTTACCACGCAAAAAATACTATGAGACCATTTAAGTCATCTATCAATACCAAAAAAGCGAGTTACAAAGAGAACTACGCTGAAATGGAAAAATTGGTTCAGGAGCTTCACGAACAATTGGCAAAAAGCCAAAATCAAGGGACGGAAGCCTCTATTGCCCGTGCGCGTAAGCGAGGTAAATTTTTGGCGCGAGAACGCATTACGCTATTGTTAGATAAAGACAGTCCATTTTTGGAACTCATGCCCTTAGCCGGACTTACGCATCAGGGCGGATTTGGTCCTGGCGGAACTACCGTAGCGGGAATTGGCTATGTCAACAAACGCCTCTGTTTGATCAATGCCAACCTCGGTACCCGCAAAGGCGGTGCGGTAGATTATGCTACCAGTTTAAAAGTATTGCGATTGGGTGAAATTGCCCTAGAAAACAAATTACCAACCATTAATATGGTCGAAAGCGGAGGCGCTAACCTCCCCGATCAAGACCGTGTGTTTAACAATTACGGGGCGTCGTTTAGGGAAATGTCTAGACGATCAAAACTGGGGATTCCTACCATTTCTATCGTATTTGGAAATGCCACCGCAGGTGGTGCTTACGTTCCGGGCATGTCGGATTATACCATCATGCAAAAAGATGCGGCAAAAGTATTTTTGGCGGGGCCACCTTTAGTAAAAATGGCAACCAATGAAATTACTAACGATGAAGAACTTGGCGGAGCCACCATGCACAGCCGTATTTCGGGTGTAGCCGATTTTTTAGCAGACGATGAGCAAGATGCGATTAGCATTGCCAGAGATGTCGTTAAAACGCTAAAACCAGCGGAAACGCATGCGGCACCAAGCAAGCCTGTTGTTCCACCAAGATACAGCGCAGATGAGCTTCTGGGTATTGTACCTGCAAACCTAAAACGTGCCATTGACATCAGAGAGGTTATTGTGCGTATTGTAGACAATTCTGAGTTTACCGAATTTAAAACCAACTACGGCATTACCATGGTGTGCTGTTGGGCAAATATTGATGGATATCCTGTAGCGATTATTGCCAACAATGGCGTCATTTTTGCCGAGGCTGCACAAAAAGCAACGCAGTTTATCCAACTGGCAAATAAGTCCAATACACCTTTACTATTTGTTCACAATACCACCGGCTTTATGGTAGGCAAACAGTATGAACAAAAAGGAATGATTAACAGCGGTGCGCAACTTATTCACGCGGTTTCTGGCAGTACGGTTCCGCATATTAGTTTACTGATTGGAAATTCATACGGCGCTGGGAATTACGCCATGTGTGGACGTTCGTTCCAACCCAGATTCTTGTTTTCATATCCAAATGTGCAATCTGGTGTTATGGGTGCAGAGCAAATTTCAGGAGTGATGGAAATTGTCAAACGGCAGTCGGCAGCGTCATTAAATAAAGCCGTTGATGAAAAGCAATTAAAGAAAGAAAAAGATGCCATGTTCCAAGATGCCCAACAAAAAGCAAGTGTGTGGCACGCCACATCTGAACTTTGGGACGACGGCGTTATTGACCCACGACATACACGCAAACACCTAAGCCTGTGCTTGGCAACCATTAACAATGCGCCTATTGAAGGTAGCGATGCGTTTGGGGTTTTTCGAATGTAATTACTGCAATGCTTTTTGGTATAATGCCTCGTACTGAGGAACTATTTTGTCTACGTCAAACTGGCAGGCATGTGCGTAAGCTTGTTGCTTAAAGGCAGTTAATTGTTCTTTGTCTGACAATAATGAAATTGCAAAGGACGCCATCGCTTCTACGTCGCCAACATTTGTTAAATAGCCTGTTTCTCCATGAACATTTACTTCAGGCAATCCGCCCGTATTTGAAGAAATAACAGGTGTAGCAGCCACCATCGCTTCCAAAGCTGCCAAACCAAAACTTTCGGTTTGTGAAGGCAACAACATCAAATCTGAAAAACATAAAATTTTACTCACCTCGTTGGTTTTGCCATAGAAAACCACGTCGTCCCAAATGTTTAATTCGCGGCAACGCGATTCAGCAGCCATTCGGTCTGGCCCATCGCCTACCATCATCAATTTTGCAGGCATTTTCGCATGAATACGCGCAAAGGTTTCCACCACATCCATCACACGTTTTACAGGTCTAAAATTACTTACATGGGTAACAATAACCTCGTTTGATTTTGCGACAGTATCGCGTTCGCAATTGATGCGGATTTTATCATAACGTGCTACATTGATAAAGTTTGGCACGACATGAATTTCTTTGTGAACTTTAAAAAAGCTAAACGTATCTTTTCGTAAATCTTTTGAAACTGCTGTAACCAACTCAGAATTGTTAATACTAAACGTTACCGCAGGTTTGTAAAATGGATGATTTCCAACAAGCGTAATATCTGATCCGTGCAGCGTGGTAATTACTGGAATATCAATCCCCGATTCCTTAAGCATCTGCTTTGCCATATAGGCTGCATAGGCATGCGGAATAGCATAGTGGACGTGTAACAAATCAATCTGATGCAACTTGACCATTTCCACCAACATACTCGACAACGCCAATTCATAGGGTTGAAAATGAAACAGCGGGTATTTGGGCACATGCACTTCATGGAAGTGAAGGTTTCCTGCTAAGGACTGCAAACGCACAGGCTGTTTGTAACTGACAAAATGGACTTCGTGACCTCTATCGGCTAAGGAAATACCAAGCTCGGTAGCCACAACACCACTACCCCCATAAGTGGGATAACAAACAATGGCAATTTTCATACGAAGCGGTGATTTTTTAGGGAATGAAATTTTATTCGCATATCACAAAAGTATGGGAAAAGATTGACGTGTAAAATCGTAAAAGTGTATTGAATCACTTTTGTTTTACTCCGCAATTTAAGGTCACTTCGAGTGGCCCAACAAATTGTTGGGATGTATCAAGAAGTATTCACTTTAAAAACATCTGTTTTCGATACAAATTTTACGCATATATATTTGTAAAATTCACTCAAACTGACGGCGCGTTAAACGCACATAAATCCTCCAAATTACCTTTCAATATATGTAGGTAAAACGCCTAAAGTCTTAATTTCACCAAAAAGCAGCCGTGCAGCCGCATTGGCAAATGCGGTTTGCTGCTCGTGCGCCAATAGCACGCTTGC
>JAACDD010000119.1 GCA_009937085.1 Bacteroidota bacterium | reverse complement strand
GGTATTATTGGTTTTTCCAAATCAATTGCATTGGAGCTCGGCTCAAGAAATATTCGTTCTAATGTAATTGCGCCTGGTTTTATTGAAACTGAAATGACAGGAAAACTTCCTGAAGACGTAGTTGCACAATGGCGTGCTGGTATTCCGCTAAAGCGTGGCGGTTCTCCTAATGATGTTGCCAACGCTTGTTTATTTTTAGCCTCCGATTTATCTACGTATATTACTGGACAAGTAATAAACGTAGACGGCGGTATGTTAACCTAATTTTTTATATCATGAATAAAGTTCCAAAACTCGGACTACCTCTAGTAGCCATCATTTTAGTAAGTATTATTTTTATTTCAAAATCCTCTGTGAACATCGGTTCTGGTGAAGCAGGAGTATTATTTAAAACTTTCGGTGGGGGTGTTGTTACTGACAAAGCGCCTTTAAGTGAAGGTTTCCACATCATTGCACCGTGGAATCGCGTGTATATTTACAATATTAAGCAACAGGAAGAATTTGAAAGTGGCATGCGTGTACTTTCTTCTAATGGCTTAGAAATATCGTTGGATGTTTCGGTATTGTATCAGCCAAAAATTGACGAATTGGGCTTGCTGCACAAAACCAAAGGGGAAAATTACCTTAGCATTGTTATTGCTCCTGAAATTCGTGCGGTGGCACGTTCGGTAATTGGACGCTACACACCAGAGCAATTATACTCTACAAAACGAGATGCCATTCAAAATGAAATTTTTGAAGAAACCAGACGAAAAGTAGAAGAACAGCACGTACAACTGAACTCGGTATTGGTTCGTGATGTTACGCTTCCGAAATCGATTAAAGAAGCTATTCAACGTAAGCTTACGCAAGAACAAGAATCATTGGAATATGAATTCCGATTAGAAAAAGCACGTCAAGAAGCTGAGAAAGTACGTATTGATGCAGAAGGAAAGGCAATAGCAAACCGTATTTTAGCTGCATCGCTTACACCAAATATTCTTAAAGAAAAAGGAATCGAAGCCACACTAAAACTTGCCGAATCACCAAATTCTAAAGTAGTGATTGTAGGTAATGGAAAAGATGGGTTACCACTAATTTTAGGAAATCAGTAAGATTTGAAAAAAAAGTTCGATATTTGCAATTAAATGAAAACAACACATACACACCACCACGTAAAGTCATCGTTTCAAACGAACTAGGTGAGGTGTATCCATAACCGACTAACCCGTTTGAAGCAACTCAAACGGGTTTTTTTGTATCAATTATGAAGAAAGAGAACATACGTATTGCCATTCAAAAGTCAGGAAGACTTAATGAAGATTCTTTGAAATTACTCAAGGATTGTGGCATTTCCATCAATAATGGAAAAGACCAACTCAAAACTACTGCGTCAAATTTTCCTATGGAAATTTACTATTTACGCAATGGAGACATTCCACAATACCTCCGTGATGGAGTAGTGGATTTGGCTATTGTTGGAGAAAATCTATTGATTGAAAAAGGCGAGGATATTAGCATATTGGAAAATTTGGGCTTCTCAAAATGCCGTGTTTCTATGGCGGTTCCTAAAGAAGCCGCATACAATGGTATTGAAGATTTAGCAGGAAAACGCATTGCTACCTCTTATCCAAAAACCGTACAAAGATACCTTTCACAATGGGGTATCGAAGCTGATTTACACATCATTAATGGCTCGGTAGAAATTGCACCAAACATTGGACTTTCAGATGCTATCTGTGACATTGTTTCTAGCGGCTCTACCTTGTTTAAAAACAACCTTAAAGAGGTTGAAGTCATGTTTAAATCGGAAGCTGTTTTGGTTAGTGGTAACGACTTGTCTGCTGTAAAAAAGGAGCTTCTTGAAACCCTTTTGTTTCGTATTCGTGCGGTATTGGCAGGTAAAAACTCACGTTATGTAATTATGAACGTTCCAAACGATGCCATCTCACATATTTCAAATATTCTACCTGTACTCAAAAGCCCAACGGTAATGCCGTTAGTGGAAGAAGGATGGAGTTCGTTGCACTCAGTTGTAAACAAAAACACATTTTGGGAAATGGTAGATGAGTTAAAAGCGGCAGGTGCTCGTGATATTTTAGTATGTCCAATAGAACGAATGATTCAGTGATGCGTATTGTTAGTAATCCAGATCGGAATAATTGGGAAACGTTGACAAAACGCCCAACGGCAGATTTTGCTGCGGTTGCGCCCATTGTGGACGAGGTTTTTGCTGCAGTTAAAGCAAATGGCGACACGGCTGCACGAGCGTACAGTCAGAAATTTGATAAGGTTGCGGTAGCTGATTTTATCACGCCTCAAGAAGATTTGTCAAAGGCAAAAAGCGAATTGGCTCCTGAACTTGTTCGTGCTATTGATATCGCATACGCTAATATTTTTGCTTTCCACAAAGCACAAGTAACAACTCCTGTACGTGTTGAAACGATGGAAGGTGTTTCGTGTTGGCAGGCCAAAAAGCCTATCGAAAAAGTTGGGATCTATATTCCTGGTGGCACAGCGCCATTATTTTCAACAGTACTGATGCTTGCCATTCCTGCGCAGATTGCAGGTTGCCAACAAATTGTACTTTGCACACCGCCAAGCGCATCGGGTATCCCTGCGGCGATTCGTTATGCAGCGTTTAAGTGTGGTGTTACCATAGTTGCGCAAATAGGCGGTATTCAGGCCATTGCAGCCATG
>JAACDD010000118.1 GCA_009937085.1 Bacteroidota bacterium | reverse complement strand
TAAAACTAAAAAAACCCACTCTAAACAGAGTGGGTTTTTTGTTGGCCTACTAGGGCTCGAACCTAGACTCTTCTGAACCAAAATCAGACGTGTTGCCAGTTACACCATAGGCCAATGCGGTTGCAAAAATAAACAAACTTTTTGTTGCACCAATAGTTTAGGCAATCTTGTTTGTGGTTTTCTAATATATTGTACTTTAGTGGCTTTAGAAATTCTATGAACTACTCTAAAGGAAACACCCTCACGGGCTGGTTTGTTTTCTGTGTCGCCTTAGTAACCTACTACCTTACCGTAGAGCCTACAGCAAGCTATTGGGACTGTAGCGAATACATTGCTACAGCTGCTAAACTACAGGTTGGACATCCGCCTGGCGCACCACTATTTCAAATGATGGGCGCATTTTTCTCCTCTTTTGCCAGTAGTCCAGAGCGTGTGGCCTTTTGGGTAAATATGATGTCGGTATTGGCAAGTGCCTTTACCATTTTATTTCTGTTTTGGTCGCTTACCCGAATTATTACAAGATTTATTATTAAAGAAGTAAAACCAACGGGAGCTCAGGCTGTTTTGGTCTTAGGCGCAGGGGTTGTAGGTGCACTTAGTTATACATTTTCGGATAGTTTTTGGTTTAATGCCGTAGAAGCCGAGGTATACGCCATGGCGATGCTAATCACTTCTGCGATGTTTTGGCTTGGATTACGCTGGGAAGAAGATATGCTCAAACCACGTGGCGATCGCTGGCTGGTACTTATTGCTTTTTTAATCGGGTTGTCGTTTGGAGTGCATTTTATGGGACTGCTTACTGTACCTGCCATTGGTATGTTGTACTATTTTAAGCACTATTCATTTTCGTGGAAATCGTTTGTGGTGGCAAATGTAGTTTCAGTAGCGGTGTTGCTTTTTATCTTTAAGTTGCTACTGCCGCTAACCTTAGCGTATTTTGGTAATGCTGAAGTATTTTTCGTGAACAGTTTTGGGCTGCCTTTTAACTCAGGAACCATCATTGCGGGACTGTCTATTTTGGCGTTTTTTATTTGGGGGTTACGCTTTACACAACAAAAAAAATGGGTGCAAGCCAATACCGGTTTGTGGTGTATTGTATTTATTTTGATTGGCTTTTCGTCTTGGATTATGTTACCTATTCGTGCCAACGCCAATACGGTTATCAACGAAAATGCACCCACAGATGCGCGTGCATTATTAGCTTACTACAACCTCGAACAATACCCAGAAACGCATTTGTTCTACGGGCCCATGTACACTGACATGTATGCAGGGCAGGATGAAAACAATCCGTATAAAGACGACAAACCCAAATACGAAAAAGACCTAAAAAAAGGACGCTATGAGGTAGTAAATGCATGGAAAGACGCACGCATCAGCGCCAACAGCAAGCACACAGGAGTGTTGCCTCGTATGTGGAGTTCTGGCAATGCGGTAAATTACATCACCTACTTTGGCGCACCCGATTTTGATGTCAAAGCTGAATACCGTTCCCAAACGCAACTTATAGATGCCATAAACGATTTTATTTCTCGTGTTAATAATGGCGAGGTAGATGCCAAAGGCTACCATCAGTTTTTACAACGATTTGGATCCTATTTAGACATTGATAAACCAAGCCTCATTGACAATTTAAACTACCTGTTTACCTTCCAAATAAACTATATGTATTTCCGCTATTTTATGTGGAATTTTGCAGGAAAACAAAACGATGAGCAAGGAAATTTAGACCCTTTCGATGGCAATTGGATTAGCGGTATTTCTTGGCTAGACAGCTTTCGCTTAGGCCCTCAAAAAAATCTTTATGATGATGCCAAAAATAATAAGGGCCGCAACACCTATTATATGTTGCCCTTGTTTTTAGGAGTACTCGGCGCGTTGTTTTTATACCAGCAAGACAAAAAACGGTTTTGGGTATTGTTGGTGTTTTTCCTTTTTACAGGGTTGGCTCTTAAAGTATACCTCAACGAGAGAGTTTTTGAACCGCGCGAGCGCGATTATGCACTCGTTGGGTCTTTTTATGTATTTGCCATGTGTATTGGTATTGGCGTAGTTGCATTTGCTGAATCGATTAAAAAATATGTGTCATTACGTGTGGCAGCCCCCCTTTCCATAATCCTTTGCTTGCTTGCCGTGCCTGTGCTAATGGGTTCACAAAATTGGGACGATCACGATCGATCCAACCGCTACACAGCGCAATCTACGGCAAAAGCCTACCTAGATTCTATTGATGAAGATAAAGACGCCATGATTTTTACCATTGGCGACAACGACACCTTTGCCCTTTGGTATGCACAAGAAATTGAAGGCTATCGCACCGATGTGCGAAGCATCAACACCCAACTTTTAGCTACGGATTGGTATATTGATCAACTCAAGCGGAAAACATATGAAAGCACGCCAATTCCTTCGCAGCTAACACACAAACAGTATGCCTATGGCACACGTGATTATATCAAATTTGAGGCCATTATTGACTCGGTTCGTTGGGAGTTAGGCGATTTTATGGATTGGGTGGCGAGTGATAATCCACGCACACGCTACAAACATTTGCTGCAACAATATGAAGTTGATATAAGCCAAATTCCCGAAGGGACACAAAATTTGGTGTATTTCCCAACCAATAAAATTAGAGTACCTGTAAATAAAGAAAATGTGCTAGAAAGCGGCGTAGTAAACCCTGAAGATGCCGATCTTATTGTGGATTATATCGATATCGATTTACCTACATCAGGGTTGTACAAAAATAGAATTATGATGTTGGATATTCTTCGGAATAACGATTGGAAACGTCCTATTTATTTTACGGGTGGCAGCTACGAAGAAGACGAATATATATGGATGAAAGAATACCTCCAACTCGATGGGTTGGTGTACAAGCTCGTCCCTATAAAAACTCCTGAAAATCCGCGAAATCCATACCAAATGGGACGTATAGATTCAGAGCGTATGTACAACATTGTAAAAAAATGGGACTGGGGGAATGCCAACAGCCCGGATATTTATCACGACCCTGAAACCCGGAATAATAGTATATCGTTCCGCAGCAATATGTCACGGTTAGCAGCGCAACTTGTCAATGAAAATCAAGCTGAAAAAGCCATTGAGATATTGGATTTGGCCATGGAAAAAATGCCCCTGGACTATTTTGGATATTACAGTTTACTAACCCCTATTGCAGCCACATACTACAGCGCGGGGAGTACTGAAAAAGGCGGGGAACTTGCCATACAGCTTGCTACAAAATTTGCTGAAAAACTAGCGTATTATGAATCGTTCAACACATCCGACCAGCAATTGTATGCTGAAACTATTTTAGTTGATGTAGAGCGCTACCGAGCTATTGTAGATTTAGCTGTTGACTCCAATGATATTGCTGTGGCACCTACGCTTATCACAGATTTCATTGATAATACACGAAAATTTGCACCATTGTATTCGGCATATGACTATTACACCCCTATGGAAGCATATGTTTCGGTGCTCTTTGGTGCTGAAATGCCCGAATCGGGACGCTTATTGTATGATGCTATCGCACAAGTATATCAAAATCGATTGGCTTTGTTTAGTCAAGTTCCAAACGAGGAGTTGCAGTATTACAAGGAAAGTATTGCGATAGAAATCAGCGGGTATCAAAATTTGTTGGAGAACTATCAAGGCTTAGAGCCGAACTTAGAACGTGTATCTGAAGCTAATGCTACTTTTAGAAAAGCTATTGCACCTTATACGGCAGACTAAAGAAAGTCTTTCATAAGTCCGATAAGCGTATTGGCATCTTGTTCGCCACTTTGACGCCATACCATTTCGCCCGATTTGTAAATCATCAACGTAGGTAATCCCTTTATACGAAGGGCTTCGGCTAGCTTTGGATTTTTGTCTACATCTATTTTAACCACCTTACCTGTATCGCCCATGGCAGCAGCCACATCACGTAGCACAGGGTGCATTTGTGTAGAAGGATCATTCCAATCTGTGTAAAAACTTAACAGAATCGGAATATTAGCATCAATTAAGTCACCAAATTTTGACATAGCATACTAATTTTGTAGTAATATAGTCTACGGCAAAAATACATTATTTAGACAAATAATGAGTTATGTGGCTTTTCTTAACGTAATTACTGTTATTTCGGGCCACATGCCAAGCCTTCCAGGATAGGCCAAATAGCCAAATCCACGATTGACATAAAGGTGTTGTTCTTTTTCTTTGTATAATCCTGACCAATAGGGATAGCGCCATTTGGCTGGACTCCATTTTATCCAACCCGGAATGTCGATACCAAACTGCATTCCGTGGGTATGCCCACTAAGCGTTAAGGGAATATGCGTTTGGTGGTCCCGAACAATCATCTCCCAATGAGAAGGGTCATGACTCAGTAGTATTTTAAAACCATTAGGCGTTGTTTTAGCGAGCGCTTTGTCTATATCTCCCGCCTTTTTAAATCCGCCTTTTCCCCAATTCTCAACACCAATGATATCAAGTTGATCGCCTCCGCGTTTAATGGTGGCGTGTTCGTTGCGTAATACCTGAAACCCTAGCTGTTTTTGAAGTGAAATAAGTTGCGCCAAATTCTCCTCTTTCTTCTGTGGAGTATCCCAAGATACATAATCGCCATAGTCGTGGTTACCTAGTACAGAAAACACTCCGTCTTTTGCTGTTAACGTTGAAAACAATTCAGTCCATTTGTTTAATTCCACAGCCTTATTGTTTACCATGTCTCCAGTAAAAAAGATGGCATCGGAGGCTTGAGCGTTAATTAAATCGACGCCGTATTTCACTTTGTCATAGCGATCAAAACTCCCACAATGGAAGTCGGAAATTTGAGTTAGAGTGTACCCCTCAAAAGCATCGGGTAGGTTGTCAAATGTTATGGTGTGGTGCAAAACTTTATAATTATAACGGCCCTTAAATATACCGTACATGAGTCCTGCAAAGGGAATAGCTGCTAGTCCAAGGGCCATTTTACTGATAAAAGCCCTACGACCAACCCATGTTTCGGCAGGGGAAGGAAAAGCAAAGTTTACAATGGCACGTAGAATACGATACGTGTCTTCGGCCGCTAAAAAGACAATTAAAATAAGTTGTGCAATAAGTAGGATTAGTAAATATCCGAAAGAGTAAAATCGGGCCACATCGTTATCTTGATCGGTGAAAAATCTAAGTTGCACTATAAAATTTAGGATTACTGCCAAACAGATTGCCCAATACAATACAAAAACCCACTTAACAGAAGTTTGCGTTCGTATGGCCTGAAAAGCATACCAAGAGATTAAAAAGAAGCAAGAAATAAAAAGAATATAGCGCCACATGCGCACAAAAGTAAAAGGAATCTTTTCAAAGCAACATATCTTTATAAATTTAATTCTATTTTTGAAATCTACCGCACAGCAATTTTACCATGGCCAATCAAAATCGCCTTTTTCTTTTAGACGCATACGCTCTTATTTTTCGTGGCTACTATGCTTTCATCAAAAACCCACGTATAAATTCCAAAGGCATGGATACCAGTGCCATTTTGGGTTTTACCAATTCGCTTTTTGATGTAATAAAGCGCGAACGACCAGACTATCTTGCCGTGGCGTTTGACAAAGGCGGCTCGCAAATGCGCAACGATATGTTCCCCGATTATAAAGCCAATCGTTCTGAAACTCCCGAAGCCATAAAAATTGCGGTTCCCTACATCCAAAACTTACTTAAAGCATTGCATATTCCTGTTATTGAGTTGGAAGGATTTGAAGCAGATGATATTATTGGTACCCTTGCCAAACAAGCAGAAAAGGAGGCCTTTCAAGTGTATATGGTAACGCCCGATAAGGATTTTGCTCAATTGGTTTCCGATAACATTTTTATGTATCGCCCTGCACGCATGGGTAATGGTATTGAAATTTGGGGCATTCCCGAGGTTCAAAAAAAATTCGAAGTTGAACACCCCGAACAAGTCATTGATTATTTGGGTATGATGGGCGATGCGGTAGATAATATTCCTGGACTTCCAGGCGTTGGTGACAAAACAGCAAAAAAATTCTTAGCAGAATATGGAAGCATGGAGGCGCTTTTGGAAAACACGCACGAGCTAAAAGGTAAAATGAAGGAAAAGATTGAAGCCAATAAAGAATTGGGGCTGCTTTCAAAAAAATTGGCGCGTATTTTACTAGATGTCCCTGTGCAATTTGATGCGACGAGTTACCAACTTAGCCAGCCCGATATTCCTGCCGTGAAAGAACTTTTTCAAGAATTGGAATTCAGACGCCTAAGCGAAACCTTTATAAAGGTTTTTGCGCCCAACGAAGCGCCTTCACAACCTGAACCAACTGCGCCCGAAGCGGCTCCTGTTGCGTTTGATTTGTTCCATCAGCCAGGAAGTGGGCAGGAAGAATCTACTTCTGAATTTAAATCCCTGGCCAACACCTCACACCATTATCAATGTGTACAAACGCCAATCGAACGCAGCCTTTTGGTGGCAACCATGATGCGCCAAAAAAGCGTTTGCTTTGATACCGAAACCACAGGTTTAGACGCCATCAGTGCCTCCCTAGTAGGCATTGCCTTTAGTTGGAAAAAAGGGACAGGCTACTACGTTCCCGTTCCCGAAAATAAAGTTGAACGCCAAGAAATCCTAGACGACTTGACTCCTTTTTTTACAAACGAATCCGTTGAAAAAGTAGGTCAAAATCTTAAATATGATATCAAAGTGATGCACCAACACGGCATTGCCGTCAAAGGATCACTTTTTGATACCATGTTGGCGCATTATATCATCAATCCCGATATGCGTCATAATATGGACGTACTTGCCGAAACCTATTTGGGGTACCGTCCAAAACCCATTTCGGATTTGATTGGTAAAAAAGGAAAAAATCAAGGGTCGATGCGCCATGTGCCAGTAGACCAACAAACCGAATATGCCGCAGAAGATGCCGATATCACCTGGCAACTCAAAGAACACTTTGAACAGGAGTTGGGGAAAAACGAACAACGCGATTTGCTGCATGACGTAGAGTTGCCGCTTGTACGGGTTTTGGCAGCTATGGAATTGGCAGGAATTTCGTTAGACGTTCCTTATCTCACTAAAATGGCAACACAGCTAGAACAAGAAGCACAACAATTAGCGGAACGCATTTTTGATCAAGCAGGTGAAAATTTTAATCTAGCATCGCCCAAGCAGTTAGGGCCTATATTATTTGACAAACTCAAACTGGTAGACAAACCCAAAAAGACCAAAACAGGTCAATACTCCACCGCAGAAGATGTGCTATCTACCCTTGCTAAAAATCATCCTATTGTTGCTGATATTTTGGAATGGCGTAGCGTACAAAAACTCAATAATACCTATGTTTCGGCATTACCACAAGACGTAAACGAACATTCAAATCGTGTGCATACTTCTTACAATCAGGCTGTTGCAGCAACAGGAAGGCTAAGTAGTAATCACCCAAACTTGCAGAATATTCCTATTCGTACCCCGCGAGGACAACAAGTCCGCAAAGCATTTGTTGCCAAAGACGAAAATCACGTGCTAATGGCTGCGGATTATTCCCAGATTGAATTGCGCATTATTGCTTCGCTAAGCGAGGACCCCAGTATGGTAGCTGCATTTAACAATAACGAAGATATTCACGCCGCCACAGCAGCAAAAGTATTTAATGTACCACTAGCAGAAGTAACCCGTGAGCAACGAAGCCAAGCCAAAACGGTAAATTTTGGTATCATATATGGTGTGTCTGCTTTTGGACTGAGTAACCAAACTACACTTTCCCGCGCAGAAGCCAAAGCACTTATTGACACCTATTACGAAAACTACCCAAAACTAAAGGCGTATATGAGTGCACAAGTTGATTTTGCTCGTGAGCAAGGCTATGTTGCCACCGTTTTGGGAAGACGCAGGTATTTAAAAGACATCAATTCCAGAAATGCCATCGTGCGTGGTGCTGCCGAACGCAACGCGATCAATGCGCCTATTCAAGGAAGTGCTGCCGATATTATCAAAATTGCCATGCTTCGGATATATGACAAGATGCGAGAACAACAATTCAAGGCACAAATGCTACTACAAGTACACGATGAGTTGGTTTTTGAATGTCCAAAATCGGAACTAGATGCCCTAACACAGCTTGTAAAAACGGAGATGGAACACGCCTATACATTGCACGTACCGCTAACGGTAGATATTGGTGTTGGGCATAACTGGCTGGAAGCGCATTAACTACAATAAAACAAATCTAAAATTAGCGTTTGCATTATTGGGGATAGTTTGTACATTTGCAGCCCGCCAAACAGAGGTCAATTCTGTAGCGGAATAACGAGCAAAAACGTACACAGTGGACTCATTAAGTTATAAAACCGTATCCATCAACAAGCAAAACGCTGATAAACAGTGGGTTGTAGTTGATGCCGCCGACCAAATATTAGGTCGTTTTTCATCTAAAGTAGCCAAGCTGTTGCGTGGCAAATACAAGCCTAGCTTCACGCCTCACGTGGACTGTGGCGACAACGTTATTGTAATCAATGCCGATAAAATTAAACTTACCGGTAACAAATGGACAGAAAAAACATACATCCGCCACACGGGCTATCCAGGTGGTCAGCGTAGTTTGACTGCCACTGAAGTGTTTGAAAAAGACCCTACTCGCGTTGTAGAAAAAGCGATTAAGGGTATGCTTCCTAAAAATAAATTAGGTGCTGAATTGTTTCGTAACTTATATGTATTTGCTGGTGCAGAACATACCCACGACGGACAGCAACCTAACGAATTAAACATCAACGAGTTAAACTAATATGGAAACCATCCACAAAATTGGTCGCCGCAAAACAGCCATCGCACGTGTTTACCTTACTGAAGGTAAAGGTGAAATTACGGTAAACAAAAAACCATTGGCTGTGTATTTTGCACCTGCCACACTACAATATAAAGTAAATCAACCTTTTGCCTTAACAGAAACTACAGGACAATATAACCTGTCTGTAACTGTTGTAGGTGGAGGTCCTAACGGACAAGCTGAGGCAGTACGCCTAGCGATATCAAGAGCACTTTGTGCCATTGACGAAGAGCACCGTTTGGTACTTAAGCCAGAAGGACTACTTACACGTGACCCAAGAATGGTGGAACGTAAAAAGTTCGGTCAAAAGAAGGCACGAAAAAAATTCCAATTCTCGAAACGTTAACCTTACCGTTGCGCTTACGCAACATCAAGTTCATTTAAATACCATTAATTTGTTGCCATTAGTTTAGCATCTAAATACATAAGGCCGAGACATCGCCACTTAGGTATTGCTAATCAGGGAACGTAAACTATCAACAAAAATGTCTAAAATAGAAGTCAAAGACCTATTAGATGCCGGAGTGCATTTTGGTCACCTTACCCGCAAGTGGAATCCAAACATGGCCCCATATATCTATATGGAGCGCAACGGGATTCACATCATCAACCTATACAAATCGGTTGCTAAAATCGAAGAAGCGAACGAAGCGCTAAAGAAAATTGCTGCTTCGGGACGCAAAATTTTGTTTGTTGCTACTAAAAAACAAGCAAAAGATATCGTTTCTGAAAAAGTAGCTAACGTAAACATGCCTTATATTACTGAGCGTTGGCCTGGTGGTATGCTTACCAACTTTGTTACCATCCGTAAGGCGGTGAAAAAAATGGCAGCCATTGATAAAATGAAAGCCGATGGTACATTCAATACCTTATCTAAAAAGGAAAAATTACAAGTAGATCGTTTACGTGCAAAGCTTGAAAAGAACTTAGGTTCTATTTCAGACATGACACGCCTTCCAGGTGCGCTTTTCATCGTAGATATTCGTCGTGAGCACATTGCCGTTAAAGAAGCACAAAAATTGAATATCCCCATTTTTGCCATGGTGGATACCAATGCTGATCCGCGTGAAGTGGATTATGTAATTCCTGCCAATGACGATGCATCGAAGTCTATTGAAAAAATTATGACGCTAGTAACCGATGCCGTTGCAGAAGGGTTGCATGAGCGCAAGCAAGATAAAGCTGAAGCAGATGCTGCTGCTACCGAAGGGGAAGTAGTTGCTGAAACGAAAGCAACTGAAGTTGTTGAAGAAGCAGTCGCAACTGAGCCAACTGCAAAGGAAGTTATTGAAGAAGCTGCTGAGGAAGTGGTTGAAGCTACAGAAGAAGTAGCT
>JAACDD010000117.1 GCA_009937085.1 Bacteroidota bacterium | reverse complement strand
ACTTTTAAAGATACGTTAGCTGAAAAAGGTATCATTTTCTGTTCTATTTCAGAAGCCATTCAGGAGCATCCCGAATTGGTTCAAAAATATATTGGCGCTGTAATTCCGCGTACGGACAATTACTACGCGGCATTAAATTCGGCTGTGTTTTCGGATGGATCATTTTGCTACATTCCAAAAGGGGTGCATTGCCCCATGGAACTCTCTACCTATTTCCGAATTAATCAGGCGGGGACAGGGCAGTTTGAACGCACATTAGTGATTGCAGACGAAGGCAGTTACGTAAGTTATCTTGAAGGTTGTACCGCACCTGCTCGAGATGAAAATCAGTTGCACGCAGCGGTAGTAGAACTCATTGCCCTTGACGACGCTGAAATTAAATACTCTACCGTTCAAAACTGGTTTCCAGGCGATAAAGACGGAAAAGGAGGCGTGTTTAACTTTGTAACCAAGCGTGGTATTTGCCACGAACGCGCTAAAATTTCGTGGACGCAAGTCGAAACTGGCTCTGCTGTTACATGGAAATATCCATCGTGTATTTTAAAAGGTAACGATAGCATTGGGGAGTTTTATTCCATTGCGCTTACCAATAATTTTCAGCAAGCCGATACGGGTACCAAAATGATTCATTTAGGGAAACGCACCAAAAGTACCATCATCTCTAAAGGGATCTCTGCGGGGCACTCGCAAAACAGCTACCGCGGATTGGTAAAGGTTGGTGCCAATGCCAAAAATGCGCGAAACTTTTCGCAATGTGATTCATTGTTGATGGGAAATAAATGTGGAGCACACACCTTCCCATACATCGAAGCAAAAAGCAAAACTGCAAAAATTGAACATGAAGCAACCACGAGTAAAATTGGCGAAGACCAAATTTTTTACTGCAACCAACGTGGTATTGATACCGAAAAAGCCATAGCACTAATTGTGAATGGTTTTAGTAAAGAAGTGTTAAATAAACTACCAATGGAGTTTGCTGTGGAAGCACAAAAACTACTTGAAATTTCATTAGAGGGCTCTGTTGGATAATTCCTAAATCATGAGAACATTACCTTTTATTTTATTAATTGCATTTGCGGCTTCTTGTACGCAAACACCCAAAAAAGCAGATAGTAATCCGCAATTTTATGGGGAGTTTTTATACTTTGCAGATGCGGCAGTACTCAACACTGGTACTGAAATTTATGGCGTTATAATCGACGAAAAAATGCATGAGCTACACGATTTGTGCACCACAATAAAGCGAGACGAATACGACATGATTCCTGTTTATATTAAAGGAAAAGTAGAAAACAAACAACCCGAAGAAGACGGTTGGGATAAACGTATTAAAATCACATCAATAGATTCATTAGTGAATCCCACAGACAACTCAATTCTCAAACCCAACTAACTCATGCTAAGCATTGATAATTTACATGCTGGTTGCGAAGGCAAAACCATTCTCCAAGGAATTAATTTAGACGTAAAACCTGGTGAAGTTCATGCCATAATGGGTCCTAACGGCTCTGGAAAAAGTACGCTTTCAACCGTAATTGCAGGACACGAAGAATACGATGTTTCGCAAGGAAACATATTATTTAATGGCGATGATATTGCCGAACTTAGCGCAGACGAACGCGCCCACCTTGGTATCTTTTTATCGTTTCAATATCCTGTGGAAATCCCTGGAGTATCCGTAACTAATTTTATCAAAACGGCTATCAACCAAAACCGTAAAGCACAAGGACTTGACGATATGCCTGCCAACGAAATGCTAAAGAAAATTCGTGAAAAAGCGGCCCTTTTAGAAATCGATTCACGATTTTTATCTCGCTCCCTAAACGAAGGATTTTCTGGTGGCGAAAAAAAGCGCAATGAGATTTTTCAAATGGCAATGCTTGAACCCAAACTTGCCATTTTGGACGAAACCGATTCTGGTCTTGATATTGATGCGCTACGCATTGTAGCTAATGGAGTAAATAAACTTAAAGGCAAGGACAACGCTATAGTGGTTATTACGCACTACCAGCGATTGTTAGATTATATCGTTCCAGACTTTGTACACGTATTGCATGAAGGTAGAATTGTAAAATCGGGAACTAAGGACTTGGCTTTAGAACTTGAAGAAAAAGGCTACGACTGGATAAAACAAGGAGCATAATGGACTTAAAAGAAACCTTATTGTCTTCGTATTTGGCATTTGATGCTCAAGACGGCCCACAGCGCAAACTGCAAGATGAGCGTGCTGCTGCCATTGAAGTATTTGAACAACAAGGCTTCCCCACAAAAAAGCTTGAAGATTGGAAATACACCTCGCTTAGAACACTTACTAAAACCAATTTTTCGGTATTTCCAAAAGAGGAAGTAAACCTAAAACTCGAAGAGGTTAAACAATACATTTTACAAGACGTTGACACCTATAAAATTGTATTTGTAGATGGTATATACAATGCGTATTTATCAGAAACCACGCATGACGGTGTAGACGTTTGTTTGTTGTCGGCTGCACTGACGAAACGTAAATTTGCGCCTGTAATCAAAAAATACTTTAACCAAATTGCCGAAAAGGAAGCGTCCCTAACAGCGCTAAACACGGCCTTTACAAAAGAAGGTGCATACATTTATGTTCCCGAAGGAAAAGTGGTGGAAAAGCCTGTTCAAATTATTCATTTTGCTACGGACGAAAATCCAAATATGATACTGCAGCCTCGCAATTTGATTGTGTTGGAAAAAAATGCTGAAATACAAATTGTAGAACGTCACCAAAGCTTGACATCTGAGGCTACGTTTACCAACGTGGTTACTGAGATATTTACGGAACAAAACGCGCAATTGGATTACTATAAAATCCAAAACGATAATACAGAAGCATCGCTTGTAGATAGCACCTTTATTTCGCAACAAAAACACAGTCACGCCAAAGTACATACGTTCTCGTTTGGTGGAAAACTTACACGAAATAACCTGAATTTCTATCACAAAGCACCCGAAATCAACTCTACGATGAAGGGTATTACACTTATTGAAGGAAAGCAGTTTGTAGATCATCACACACTAGTGCATCACGCACAACCCAACAGCGAAAGTCATCAAGACTACAAAGGCATATATGCTGAAAATGCTACGGGTGTTTTCAACGGAAAAATCATTGTTGAAAAAGAAGCACAAAAGACCAATGCCTTCCAACAAAACAACAATATTTTAATGGACGATAAGGCAAGCATTAACACAAAGCCACAGCTTGAAATTTTTGCAGACGATGTAAAATGTAGCCACGGTTGTACGATTGGTCAATTGGATGAAGATGCGCTTTTCTATCTGCAATCTCGTGGTATTCCCAAAAAGGAAGCACGCGGGTTGCTAACCTATGCCTTTGCAAATAAGGTGTTGCAAAGTGTTCAAATTGATTCAGTGAAAAAACGCATCAATAAATTGATTGCGAATAAGTTGGGTGTAAATATTGGATTTGATGTTTGATACCTCTCTTGATTTAGTGCAAATTAGAAATGACTTTCCCATATTACATCGAAAGGTAAATGGACAGCCACTGGTGTATTTGGATAATGCTGCAACATCGCAAACACCTCTTCCTGTAATTGATGCTATTAGTGATTATTACAAGCACACCAATGCCAATATTCACAGGGGCGTACATGCATTAAGCCAAGAAGCTACAGATCAGTACGAGGCCGCAAGACAAAAAATTCAGCAGCATTTTAATGCCAAGCATGCGCACGAAATTATTTTAACTTCGGGAACTACCCACGCTATTAATTTAGTAGCAAATGGATTTGCATCATTGCTAAAACAAGGAGATGAACTCATTGTATCTGCGTTAGAACATCACGCTAATATTGTACCGTGGCAAATGCTTTGCGAGCGCACAGGCGCAACGCTCAAGGTTATTCCAATGACAGATGCGGGAATCCTAGATATTGACGCTTTTGACCAACTTGTAAACATACGCACCAAAGTAGTTTTTGTGAATCACGTTTCCAATGCATTGGGCATTATCAACCCCGTTGAACACATTATTGAAAAAGCACATGCGGTTGGTGCTGCCGTGCTTATTGATGGCGCACAGGCTACACCACATTTGGTCCCCGATGTACAAGCGCTGAATGCTGATTTTTATACTACATCTGCACATAAAATCTGCGGTCCAACAGGAATTGGTATGCTTTACGGTAAAGAAGAATGGCTACGCAAACTTCCACCCTATCAAGGAGGTGGTGAAATGATAGACCAAGTAAGCTTTGAAAAAACAACCTATGCCGATTTACCACATAAATTTGAAGCAGGCACACCTAATATTGCGGGTGGGGTAGGTTTTGGTGCTGCTGTTGACTATATGAACAGCATTGGCTTTGATGCTATTGCAGCCCACGAAAACGACTTACTACAACACGCGACAGAAAAGTTAAATAAAATTGAAGGCCTGCGTATTTATGGTGATGTGCAAAACAAAGTAGCCGTAATTTCATTTAATGTCGATGGATTACACCCATACGATATAGGAACGCTCCTTGATAAAATGGGAATTGCCGTTAGAACAGGACATCATTGCTGCCAACCGATTATGGATTTTTATCAAATTCCAGGAACGGTGCGCGCTTCGTTTGCCTTTTACAACACCCACGAAGAAGTAGAACGATTTATAACTGGCGTTGAAAAAGCTGTTAGTATGTTGCGTTAATTCGTATCTTTAACTTATGAATATAGCAGCACAACAAGCAGAAATTGTATCCGAATTTGCCATGTTTGACGACTGGATGCAACGCTACGAGTACATGATTGAACTTGGGAAATCATTACCGTTAATTGCCTCCGAATACAAAACTGACGATCACATTATTAAAGGATGTCAGAGTAAGGTTTGGGTACATGCTGAACTTGAAAAAGATAAAATTGCATTTACTGCCGATAGCGATGCCATCATCACAAAAGGAATTATTGCTATTCTTATTCGCGTATTTTCAAACCAACATCCCAAAGATATTTTAGCCGCCGACACTGGTTTTATAGATGAGATTGGACTAAAAGACCATCTTTCGCCTACGCGTGCAAACGGTCTGGTTTCCATGATAAAACAATTAAAAATGTACGCTATAGCGTACCAAACACAACTTACATCATGATGGATACTGCTGCTCTTGGAGATAAAATTGTCACGGTATTAAAGACCATTTACGATCCTGAAATTCCTGTAGATATTTACGAATTAGGGCTTATTTACGATGTGTTTGTCAATGAAGACAACGATGTGAAAATACTCATGACACTTACCACGCCCAATTGCCCTGTGGCAGAATCACTTCCTCAAGAAGTAAAAGAAAAAGTACGCTCTTTGGACGAGGTTAACGAAGTGGAATTGGAACTTACTTTTGACCCCCCATGGACGCGCGACCTAATGAGCGAAGAAGCCAAACTTGAACTCGGGTTTTTGTAATGGCAAAAGAAATTATCAATCGTGTGGCAAGTAGCGCGCTTCAAGTGATTGATTTGGAGGAGTTCTACCCTGAAGGAATACGCACATTACTTTCTATTACCGATTTTTTAGATACGGGTATAGTATTGCGTGAACAATCTTTTAGAGAACGATTGCAAAGCCATGATTGGACATCTTACAAAAATCATTTTGTAGCGGTGCATTGCCCCGAAGATGTGTTGGTGCCCCAATGGGCTACGTTACTCTTAATTCGCTATTTACAACCCGTCACAAAAGCTGTAGTTGTTGGTACTATCAACGATTTAGAACGGTTCCTTTTTACAGAAAAATTAGCCCTTTTTGATGCCGCGCCTTACCAAGATGGATTGGTAATGATAAAAGGCTGTGCAAACAAACCTGTGCCGCAACAAGCTATGGGCATATTGACAGCAAAATTAATTCCAGTAGTGAGAAAGTTATCTTATGGAGAGGCCTGCTCTTCTGTACCTTTGTATACTAAATCAAAAAAGTAGATTATGAAAAAAAGCGTTGCACTTTGTTTTATCCTTCTAAATGCCATGCTTTATGCCCAAACCGACTCCGTGCAAACGCCTGAAACAGATTGGAAAAGAGGTGGTGTTGCCAAACTTTTGTTTAATCAAGCAGCGTTTAGCGAATGGGCTTCCGGAGGTCAAAATAGTGTTTCCTTGAGTTTTCACGCCGATTACGATTTAAGCTTCAGTAAAAATGGTTGGAACTGGGACACCAAGTTTTTGGGTGATTTTGGGCTGACCAAACTCAGCGGTACCGAGTTTTTACGTAAAACCAATGACCGCTTTGATTTACAATCTTTTTTAGGGAAGAAATTTAGCACCACTTGGAGCTATTCTACCGTGTTTGGGGTGAAAACGCAGTTTGCCCGTGGCTATTCATATAGCGAGACTGATGATGGCACAGAAACCCGAACCCTTAGAACCCATTTTTTCTCACCTGTTTATATCCAGTTAGGGGTCGGTTTATATTGGAAAAAATCAAAAAATTTGTGGGTTAACATCGCACCTTTTACCCAACGACTGACATTAGTAAGTCGAAAATTTACCATGGATTTACCTGATGATAAAGAATATTTTGGGGTGCGTAGAGGCGATAATCACCGCTTTGAATTGGGTGCTTCTGTAAATGCATTTTATAAGTTTTCACCCATGGAAAACATGACCCTTGAACAACGTCTAGGGTTGTATTCCGATTATTTAGATAAAGCAGAAAATGTGGATCTTGACTACCAAATTGCTGCTGAATTACAAGTAAACGAATATGTTTCTACCAACCTTATTCTTCAATTGGTTTATGACGACAACGCCGTTCAACGCTTACAAGTACGTGAAGTTTTTGGCGTGGGTGTCCGTATGATATTGCAATAAGGCTCAGCTGAAGTATATAAATATATTCCTTTTAGGCAAATGGCTGGTGTTCGCGTGAATACGGAATTATTGTTCTTCTTCTACCTCAATTTCAGGATAGAGAAAGTGGTTGTATGGAAAACGGGTTACATGAAGCTTTCGAACGCTTTGGTATAGGCGTTGCCTAAAGTGCTGTAGGTTTGTTTTTTTTGCTGCGGAAATAAATACAGATTCGCCCTGGGTTTTTGCCATCCAAGTTTCTTTCCATTCATCAAGTGAATAATGTTCGCTCCCCCGAACAGCAATCAAATCGGTTTCGTCAAAAGCCTCTGGAGCATACGCATCAATTTTATTAAACACCATCAATGTGGGTTTGTCTTGCACCTTGAGTTCGGCTAGCAATTCGTTTACAGAAGCAATATGCTGCTCAAACTGCGGATGTGCCAAATCTACTACATGTAACAGCAAGTCGGCTTCATGAACTTCGTCCAATGTACTTTTAAAACTTTCTACCAATTGGGTAGGTAACTTACGAATAAATCCCACCGTGTCGGAGAGTAAAAACGGAAGGTTTTCGACCACTACTTTACGCACAGTAGTGTCAAGCGTAGCAAAGAGTTTGTTTTCGGCAAATACATCACTTTTGCTCAATACATTCATTAGGGTAGATTTTCCCACGTTAGTGTAGCCTACTAATGCAACACGCACGAGTGCGCCACGATTGCCACGTTGCGTTGCCATTTGACGATCAATGGTCGTAAGTTTCTTTTTGAGCAATGAAATTTTATCGCGAACAATCCTACGATCCGTTTCAATTTCAGTTTCTCCAGGCCCACGCATTCCAATACCTCCACGTTGGCGTTCCAAGTGCGTCCAAAGTCCTTTTAGCCGTGGTAATAGATATTGATATTGTGCCAATTCTACCTGTGTTCGGGCATAACTGGTTTTGGCACGTTGGGCAAAAATGTCTAAAATAAGACCTGTACGGTCTAAAATTTTACACTTCAAAAGTTCTTCAATATTTCCTTGTTGGGCAGGGGTCAATTCATCGTCAAAAACAACGGTACTAATGTCGTGTGTTTTTACAAATGCACGTACATCTTCCATTTTGCCACTTCCAATAAAGGTTTTGGGATTTGGTGTATCCAGTTTTTGGGTAAAACGCTTTTTGACCTCACCGCCTGCCGTATGCGTCAAAAATGCCAACTCGTCCATATAGTCTTGAACTTGTTGTTCGTTTTGTTGTTGATTGATAATCCCAACAAGTACCGCGTATTCGTAGTCGTGTTTTTTTTGTTCTATCATGGCGTTTCCCAAGTGCTTAGGGTAACCGAATTGCCATCAAAAACGGCATAGGTGTTATATTCAAGCCAATCCCCCAAATTGATATAGCGAGAGGTTTTGGACAATTCAATATCCAGTGGCAAATGACGGTGCCCAAAAATAAAATAGTCCGTGTTTTGAGTTTTTAGCTTTTCCTTACAATAATGTACGAGCCATTCACTTTCTGGACCGTTATAAATTTTATCATCATCCCCAGAAATCAAGCGATTTTTTAAGGACATATGCTGTGCAATACGCAGTCCCAAATCGGGGTGAATAAGTCGATAGAGCCATTGAATAAACGGGTTTCGGAATACTTTTTTCATGCGCTTGTATCCTTTATCGCCAGGTCCTAGCCCATCGCCATGCCCAATAAAAAAAGAGGTGTTGTTCAGCGTAATCTGTTGCGGCTCATAATACACTGGAATTCCCAATTCGGTTTCAAAATAGTCTTGCATCCACATGTCGTGGTTGCCTACAAAAAAGTGTATCGGAATTCCGCTATCTGCAAGTTCGGCGAGTTTGCCCAACACGCGAACAAACCCTTTTGGTACTACACGTTTATATTCTATCCATAAATCAAACAAATCGCCCATCAAATAAATTGCGGCAGCATCAGCCTTGATGGTATCGAGCCAAACGACAAATTGCTTTTCACGCAACTTGCTTTTTTCATGATTGGGTGCGCCCAAATGATTATCGGAAGCAAAATAGACTTTTTTCCCCTTGGGTATGTTCATGGTACAAAAATACGAATTACTGGTCGGCAGCGTACCACTCGGCAAAGGAAGTGGCGGTTTCTTGCAATCGCAAGTGATGCAGCTTGATTTGTTTAGGAAGTTTTGCTTGAATTTTTGCGGCAAAGTCAATAATCATTTCTTCACTAGTAGGCTGATAATCAACTAATAATACTTTATGTCCGCTTTCTTCTAATGTTTTTGCCAGAGTAACATGAGGCGTGTTTTGATTAAAAACGGTGGCGTGATCAAAGACATCAACGATCTCTCCTTTCACTATTTTTTTGAGATCTTTAAAATCGATAACCATTCCATATTTAACATGGCTTGAGTCGCTGATAGGAGTTCCGATTACAGTGACATCAAGTTTATAGCTATGGCCATGTACATTTTTACAAAGACCGTCGTAGCCGTAGAGTGCGTGTCCGGTTTCAAATGAAAAACTTTTGGTTATGCGAATTTTGTTCATCCGTTAGATTTAAGTTGTTTTAGTGTGGCTTGGGTTTGTGGCAAAAGTAAGAGTCTTCCTGAAATTTCAGCGTTTTTTGGAAGAAGTTCTGCCCAATGGTCGGTATTTGCCCAAAGTGTTTTTTTGAGTTCGGCAACGGCTTCGGGTGCAAAGCTTGCCAACTGCGTAGCTTTGGCAATAGCTGCGTTATTTGCCGCGTCAAAATCAGCGAAAACTTCCGTAAAAAGTCCATGTCGCAACGCCCAATCCGCAGATTTCCATTGGTTGGGTTGTAAGGCTAATGAAGCTAAGGCAGCTGTGCCAATTTTGCGCTCCACCGCAGGAGCAATCACAAAAGGTCCAATGCCAATAGCCAATTCGGATAAGCGCACTTGAGCCGTTTGCGTTGCGATAGCATAATCACAGGCCGCAACGATACCCACACCTCCACCGATTGCCTTACCATGAATACGCCCAACAATAGGTTTTGTGCACGCACGCATGGCATTGATAAGGTTTGCAAAGCCCATAAAAAAGGTTTTTCCCTGTTCGGGTGTTTTTACGGCAAGAAGCTCATCAAAAGAAGCACCCGCACAAAAAGCTTTGTTAGGATTACTTTGGAGTAAAATAACATGTACCGTATCGTCTTTAGCACAAGTATCAATGGCAGCAGTTAAAGCACGGAGTTGCTCTTGTGGAAAACAGTTGTGCTTGGGGTGCGCAAACGTAATGGCAGCCACAGCGTTTTCGTTATGCACATGTACGCCCTCGGATATTTTTTGATTCCCCATATCTTTGTTGTAATACAACGAGGCAAAAATACGGAATAAACGATTGATAGGTTATGAAATCCATTAAAGGAGTATTGTTTGATTTAGACGGCGTGTTTTACGTAGGGAATCAATTGATTTCTGGCGGAAATGAAACGCTTGCTTGGTTGCGTAAACAGGGAATTAAATATCAATTTATCACCAACAATACCACGCTTTCACGAAGTGCCCTTGTGGCAAAACTTAAGAGATTAGGTCTCAACATTAAAGAAGATGAACTGCTGAGTGCAAATTATGCTGGGGTACTACAACTAAAAAAAATGGGGTTACACCGCTGCCGATTAATCCTTTCTAAAGCCGCACAAACAGATTATCCACCTACTGTTCTAGAAGAACCTGAAGCCATTGTAATTGGGGATATTGGAAATTCTTGGGACTACGATTTACTCAATGAACTCATGAACCAGTTGCTAGAAGGTGCTGAGCTTATAGCGCTTCACAAAGGGCGTTATTTTCAAACCGAAGCAGGGCTACAATTAGACAGTGGTGCGTTTGTAGCTGCATTAGAACACGCAACTGGGAAAAAAGCACAGGTAGTAGGAAAGCCGAGCCAAGCATTTTTTGAAATGGGTAGTTCACTACTCGCAGCAAAACCCCACGAGCTTTTGATGGTGGGTGATGACTTAGTAAATGATATTCAAGGAGCCCAAAATGCGGGATATCTAGCCGTATTGGTACAAACAGGGAAATACCGCGAAGCACTTGTAAAGCAAGGTGATATCAATCCAAATGGTATCATCACTTCTGTAGCTGAACTACCTAACTATTTACTATCCAGTTAAACGAAGTAAAAAAGTGCGTTGGTTTTTGTTATGCTGTTGGCTTTGGATGCGTTATGCGTCCAAAAAAGCGTTTTAGCTTATAACGGAAATACTTGCTTTTATAGCTTTTTCGGTGAACCCCAATCATATAAAAATAGGGATTGTTTCGAACGTCTCCATTAATGATAAATGGTGAAAAATTATTTTTCCAAGCAGCGTAATTATAACTGAGTTGGTCGCGTTTGCTGCCGTTACAAAACTCTTCCCACCATGTTTCCATGGTTTTTATTACACCTGGATGATGGTGATTTCGTAGCATTATTGTTGCTGCAATAAGTCCATTATTGTCTGGGTAACCTTCGTCACGGTAGCGCTTCATGTGGTTTTCCATGACTTCAAAATTATCTTTCAATACACCACTTTTATGGTATAAATCAACAATGGCTTGATGTTCTTTATAAACACAATCACGCGCATCGGAACATTGATTGTGGTCAAAAATTCCCATAGGCGCATGTGTCAAAACTTTTTCAAGTAATGGTATTGGATTTCGAACCAATAAAATATTACCATCAATGTAAATGGAGTAATCATAGTCTTTCAAATAGCCATGAGGCGCAATTTTGGGATGCCTTGACGTGCGTGCTGGGCTAAGTTCTTTTACCTCAAGCGGTATAATATTCCATGTTTTGGAGCGGAATTTCTGATCAGTAAAGCAAACGTAATCTATCCCATCAAATTTTGGTTGTGGAAGAAGTCCATCATAGGGCCCAATAATAGTGGTGTAAACAACAATTTTTGCGTTGTGTTTCATGAGCTCAAAATTAATGCTTTATTTAAAGCATCCACACTACTTGATTTTTAGTAAGTTTGCTTCCCCCTTTGGCCGTGTAAGCCCGACAGATCGTTCTGGCGGGGCTCAGTTGGCTACCCGCCCGAACGTAGCGTTCGGTACGGGCGGGGAGCGCTCATTGAAATCGTGTGAAAATGTATTTTGTTTATATCTTGTACAGCGAAAAAGGAGCTTGCTATTATGTTGGCATGTCGAAGAATGTATTACAACGCCTTAAAACACATAATAAAGGTCAGGTACGCTCAACAAAATCGTATGTACCTTGGAAAGTAGTGCATATTGAAACACAGGCAACTCAAGTTGATGCTCGAAAAAGAGAAAAATACTTGAAATCAGCGGCAGGGCGCCGTTGGCGAAAAAAACATTTGGGGATGTAGCTCAGTTGGCTAGAGCGCTTGACTGGCAGTCAAGAGGTCGAGGGTTCGAATCCCTTCTTCTCCACTGATTATTTTCGGGCATAATAATTTATTCTTGGAAATAACTTTTTAGTAAAATAATTAAATCTTACCCGAAAAAGTTCGATTTCACTCCATTATCCTCCACAGCATTATTCCCTAAATAAAATTTATTTTAGGTAATAATTTTGGTTCTTTCGCATTAAACTAAAAACTTAATAATTATTGTCGTTTTTGATAAAAATTGAAAACTCCAAAGTTATGTTTATTTGTGATTTAACTTTCTTAAGGAAGTGCAATTCTATTGAAAAACGTTTGAAAAATAATTAATGCGACAAAACCTAAAAACAACCCTTACAGTTTTTTCAGAATGAAATCTTTTATTTTAGCTTTAGTATATTGTGTTTTAATATCTACCCATTCAACGTTATACCAGTTTAAATATTTAACCCCACTCTCCATAAACATATAATAAGTATATCCATCTGAAGTATGAGAATCAACTGTAGCTTCGTAGGTTACCGATGATCCAGAACTTGAGGTTAGCGTTATTCTTGGAAGGGTTGTCATACTTTCAGTACCGTAATCTATATTTGATTCCAAATCAACAAGATTAAACGAACCAAAATCAAAATTACCAGTACTAGCAGTAAGTCGAAAAGTGTTCTCTAAATTTTTTGAATTTAACTCAGTAGTCCCATAAAATAAAATTCCGCCTTCATGCGCTGTTTGCTTTGTGATAACAAATGGAGAAGCATCGATTGATCCTGCGTCAAAGTATTGATCATAATATGTAAGACTAACGTAATTAGTTCCTGTTGGTTTTCTGTCTGTATATTGATCTAGTATGGTGTAAATTACAGGACCTGACGGCGACCATGGTGACACTGCATTTGAAGCTGCACTTGGTAAACTTGTACCAATACTATTGGTTGCAGAAACTGTAAATGTATAGGCTGTGCCATTGGTAAGGCCTGTTACTGCTATAGTACCACTTCCTGCTTGGTTTACAGTTCCTGTAAAATCTCCTGGACTTGAGGTTGCTGTGTAAGAGGTTATAGTTGAACCGCCATTATCCACAGGCGCTGAAAATGCAACGAATACCTGTCCATCTTCTGATGTCACTCCTGTAATTGTGGGAGCGTCTGGACGTTCCTCAAAAGTCTCAAAAGAAAGTGTACCCCATTCTGTTCCGTTATAAATCATAAATCTACCTCCATCAAAATCAGTAACAAAAACCATTAATCCTGCAGCTGGGCTTGTAATAGCTCTACGCTGGGCTGCTGTCATACGAGGTACAAGTAACCCCCCCGTAGTAGAAGTAATATCCAAAGCAGCAGAGGTGTCTGGATTTGTTGTTCCAATACCTACTTGGGCAAAGGTTGTTACAGTTAATAACAACACAGCTAAAAGTGTGAAAATTCGTTTCATTGTTTGATGATTTTAAATGATTGTGTTTTGTTTTGTGTTTTTACTTGTAGGATATAGTTTCCACGCGACAGCGTGCTCATGTCTATTTGGGATTGATTTGTGCTGCGTACTTTTCTGCCCATAAGATCAAAGAGTTCCGCTTTTGAGATTGTGTCTGTTTGGATGTAAATACGATCGTCGGTTGGGTTGGGATATACTAAGATACTACTGCCAGCAGGGTTTAGGTCTTCAATCGTAAGTGTAGCTCCTGCTGCGCTTGCCGTTACGGCTTTAAAAGACACCTCATCGCTAAAGGGATAGCTAACTGTATTGTCTGTTTCATTTACAGTGCCTTCATAAGACGTCCAGCTATTATCACCTGCTTGCAATTCAAGGACAAGCTCACTTTCTGTTATGTTGTTGAGTTCGCCGTCTAAATACGAAAAAGTAAGGGTGCCTGTGAAATTCGTTAGCAGTGAAGTCGTAGTATAGACACGCGATACAGAACTGTTGTCTCCAGCAGTAACAGCTGTTGCTGTTCTCGAAACATCATTAGCACCATTTATTACATAAGTGTCGTCAGGTGCAATTTCCAGTCCGCCAAGGGTAATGGAGCTGCCCGAAGCAATGTATACAGAAGAACCAGAACTAACCGTTAAAATTTGACTAAATAAAAATGGACTTACAAAAAGCCCAATAAGTGTGATTGAAGTTTTCATTTACTAAAAATAATAAAAAATCATTCAAACTAAACGAAGGGCAAATCCTTAACGATTATTTAAAATGCTGTAAAACAGTAGAGAAGGTTTTGGAAACAAAAAAACCCACAACAAAAGTTGCGGGTTTTGTACACCCAATTGAGCTATTTTCGAAACAATCGCTGGAGCTTTTAAATGGCTTTTTGGAAATTTCTTAAAAAATAAAACCCAAAAATACGCTTGATTTTTAAGCGTCTTACGGTACAAGTTATAAAGAACGGGGCTGCACAAGACCGCCCCTTAGACGGTCAAATTTTATTTTATTTAAATTTACTGTATGAATAATTTAATTATAAAAAAGCTGTGCCTGCTTTTCGTTTTAATCTTGTCTAACTGTACAACAATCGTCCTCTGTCAATCCCCAGAGAAACCAAATGTACTGTTGATATATGTAGATGATTTACGTCCTGAACTGGCCAGTTATGGGGCAGCACACATACAATCTCCTAATATTGACGCGCTGGCAGAAAAGAGCATCAAATTCACCAATGCGTATTGTAATGTACCCGTTTGTGGTGCATCTCGCGCAAGCATGTTGACGGGGATGTTACCCACAAAAAATAGATTTTTAAATTACAACACCTTTGTTGAAAGGGAAACACCAGACGTCATAACCCTGCCTCAATTGTTTAAAAACAATGGCTACACAACAATCTCTAATGGAAAAATTTACCACCACTTAGACGACAGAGAAAGAGACTGGGATGAAGTTTGGCGGCCTTACGCCTTTGATGACAATGATAGTGGCTTGGCGCCAACCGATTATTGGCAATCCCTATGGAAAGATTATCATGACCCTGAAAATCGGAAGCATTACAAGGCAACTGACAAGGGTCCTGCTTATGAAAGTGCAGAGGTTTCTGACAGTACTTATATTGATGGCTTGCTAACCGAAAAGTTGATTCGAGATCTTAGACAACTAAAAAAGAATCAAAAACCATTTTTTCTAACCGCAGGATTTATCAACACACATTTACCTTTTAATGCCCCTAAAAAGTACTGGGATTTATACGACAGAAAAACTATTAAGCAGCCGGAAAATTACAATTTCATTCCAAAAGATACCCCAAAAATAAGCATTAGCAACTGGGGTGAAATGCGTAGCTATTCAAACATCCCTAAACAAGGGCAGGTCTCCGACAGCTTGGCCATTGATTTAATACACGGTTATTATGCCACGGTATCTTACACCGATGCCTTAATTGGAAAAATTATAAAGGAATTAGAGGCTCAACAGTTGTCCGAAAGCACCATTGTGGTTTTGGTGTCAGACCATGGATACAACTTGCAAGAACATACAATGTGGGCTAAGTTTACAAATTACAACACTGCTACCCAAGTACCACTCATTATTTACAATCCCTTGTCAAAAAATAATGGAACAACAAATGCATTAACATCCTTGATCGATGTTTATCCAACATTGGTTGAACTGTGCGATCTCAAAGCCCCTAAAGAACAATTGGACGGTACCAGCCTTGTACCCATTTTAAAAAATCCAAAACTGGAAGGTAGAAAACATGTTTTTATCAAAAGAACGAATGGATACACATTAAAAACAAAGTCCTTTAGTTATACCGAATTTATAAAAGCAGCGGACAACTCGATACTGGATAAAATGCTTTATGACCACAGGGAAAACAGAGCTGAAAACATAAATGTTGTTTACAAAAAAGAGTTTCTAAGCATTGCTGCTGAAATGAGCCAAACACTACATTCGGCCTATCAAAAAAATATTGAGGGAGAGTGAATAAAAACCAATATCTACAAATTGGACGTTGTCTATTTTAAATAAAATAATGATGATCAAACCGCTGATATTAACCCAATTTTAGACAAAATAGCTCATTTTAACAGCGTAAATCGAAAAAATAAAAAAAGGGATAAATCTAAAAAAGAAGATTTATCCCGTGTGGTACTCGAGTCGGGACTTGAACCAACAATTACAAAGCTCAAAAATTTATCATTTTTGACAAATCTTCTCTAAAATAGTTCGATTTTACGCCTTTTGGCTCCACGATTAAGCGCCCTGACTCAAGTCGGGGTGAAAACACAAAAATCTAACAAGCTTGCTTGATTAGATTTTATGTTTTAAGAACGCTGTTCTACAAGAACAGTGTCAGGGCATTTACAGCACGGGGCTTGAGGGAAAACCCGGAGGGTAATCCCTTCTT